>CAZUQY010000247.1:0-5055 GCA_964622935.1 uncultured Bacteroidales bacterium
TTACCGGATCCAGTCAGGACGAATCTTTTCTTTGCACCGGATTTAGTTTTCATCTTTGGCATCGCTTCAATTTTTAAGTTATTACTTCTTCTTTGTCAATTTTGGTGATATTATAATTTGCATTTTTTTTCCTTCAAGTTTTGGAAGTTGGTCTATTTTGCCATAATCTTCAAGATCCTGAGCAAGTTTTAAAAGCAATATTTCGCCTTTCTCCTTGTAGATTATTGATCTACCTTTAAAGAACACATAGGCCTTTACCTTATTTCCCTCTTCCAAAAACTTTATAGCATGTTTCAGTTTAAAATCATAATCATGGTCATCCGTATTTGGTCCAAATCGAATTTCCTTGATAACAACTTTCTGAGCATTGCTCTGCATCTCTTTTTGTTTCTTTTTCTGTTGATAAAGAAACTTTTGATAATCTATAACCTTACACACCGGTGGTTCGGCTTTAGGTGAGATTTCTACAAGATCCAAGTCAAGTTTCTCAGCCATATCTAATGCCTCTCTGAGACTTAAAATACCCTGATTATCTATATTTTCGCCTACCAGACGAACAAATGGGGCACGGATAAACTTATTTATCTTGTGCTCATCCTTCTTAACATGTTTAAATGGCCGGTTATTTCTCCTTTGAAATGCTATAATCTGGTCCTCCCTTTAGTTTATAAAATATTCTTTTATCTCTCTATTTATTAAATCTGCAAAATCATCAATATTCATGCTTCCCAAATCCCCAACTCCCTGTTTACGCACAGAAAGTAAATTTGTTTCAGCTTCTTTTTCTCCCAAAACAATTAAATAAGGAATGCGTTGCAATTCGTTATCTCTAATTTTTCGACCGATCTTTTCATTTCGATCATCAATTTTGCCGCGAATATCGTAATTTTTTAACAAATCTAAAACTTTTTTTGCAAATTCATTGTATTTTTCACTAATTGGCAGTAAAACAACCTGATCTGGAGTTAACCATAAAGGAAATTTTCCACCTGTATGTTCGATTAAAACCGCAACGAATCTTTCCATTGACCCAAAAATCGTCCTATGCAACATTATTGGACGATGAGACAGGTTGTCAGATCCTCTGTATTCAAGTTCAAATCTTTCAGGCAGATTATAATCAACCTGAATGGTTCCAAGCTGCCAGTTTCTCCCAAGAGCATCTTTTATAGTAAAATCAAGTTTAGGCCCATAAAATGCGGCTTCGCCATACACAACTACTGGATCTAGTCCCATTTCCTCAGCAGCTTCTCTTATTGACTGTTCTGCTTTTTCCCAATTTTCGTCAGAACCAATATATTTAGTATGGTTTTCCGGATCCCTTAAGGATATCTGTACTTTATAATTATTAAAACCTAAAGATTTATAAACATACATAATCAAGTTTATGATATCTTTAAATTCATCTTTCACCTGATCTGGACGGCAAAAAATATGTGCGTCGTCTTGAGTAAAACTCCTTACCCTTGTCAGCCCATGCAATTCACCATGTTGTTCATAGCGGTAAACTGTACCAAATTCAGCCATTCTGTAAGGCAAATCCCTATATGAGTACGGTTTAAATTTAAAAATTTCAACATGGTGCGGGCAATTCATAGGTTTAAGCATAAAAGCCTCGCCTTCAGCAGGTGTTTGTATTGGTTGAAACGAGTCTTCTCCATATTTTTCGTAATGTCCGGATGTTTTATAAAGTTCAACATTACCTATATGTGGAGTTTTAACCATCTCATATTTTCTCTTTTTCAACTCAGTTGTAAGCCATGATTCAAGCCTGTCCCTTAATTCAGTGCCTTTTGGCAACCATAACGCCATTCCCATACCAACTTTATGTGAGAAATGGAACAGTTCAAGTTCTTTACCAAGTTTGCGGTGGTCGCGTTTTTTTGCTTCTTCAAGCATTTCAAGGTATTCCAGTAATATTTTCTGTTTTGGGAAACTTATACCATAAACTCTTGTAAGCTGCTTACGAGTTTCATCCCCACGCCAGTATGCTCCAGCAAGACTGAGTATCTGTATTGCTTTAATATGACCTGTTGTTGGTAAATGAGGACCTCTACACAAATCCGTGAAATTCCCTTGAGAATACAATGTTATTGTCCCATCCTCAAGTTCAGAAATCAATTCTAGTTTGTACCCATCTCCCTTTTCTTCGAAATATTGTAAAGCATCCGCTTTACTAATATCTTTTCGCTCTATAGGATTATTTTGCTGACAAAGTTCCAACATTTTTTTATTGATTGTGGGAAAATCTTTCTCAGAAAGTGCCTGTCCTTCAGGCAATTCTATATCATAATAAAATCCATTTTCTATTGTTGGACCAATACCAAATTTTGTTCCTGGAAAGACAGATTCAATTGCTTCTGCCATAATATGAGCAGATGTATGCCAAAATGCATATTTTCCTTGATCATCATCAAATTTATGTAATACAATAGTCGAATCTGATTCAATAAGGCTGTTTAAATCACGCACTTCACCATTAACGGAAACCGACAATACTTCCTTTGCCAGCCTTGGGCTAATGCTTTCAGCAATATCATAACCACTGATTGCACTGCTATATTCTCTCACCGATCCGTCGGGTAATGTTATCTTAATCATCATTTAAAAATTTTTGCAAAAGTATGATTTTTTCAGTTAATACAATATATATTAAAAGAAAAACTTGAAAATTGTTCAATTGTTTTTATTTTTGTCAAGTATGAAAATGATAAAAACCATAATTTATATTACTCTATTTTTAACAAATACATTCACACTCCTAGCTCAATCATCTGATAGTCTAAGAGTTGTAATTGCAGAAAAGGGAGATGGTATATACAAAATACTTCGCGACAACGGATATCCAGCTAAATATTATTATAACCTATTTAAAGAATTAAATATTGATAAAATTGGTGATGATGATAGTCTTACTAAAGGAGAAACATATTTTTTACCTGATTTTATTACTAAAGATACCGTTTCTGCTCCTGATTTGTTAACAGATACAATAAGCAATGATTCAATAATTAATCCTAATAAGACAGATACTGACAGTATAATTGATATACAGCTTGATGGAGCCATATTTTATCTCATTAGTGGCCATGGCGGACCTGATCCTGGAGCGGTTGCAAGTGTTGATGGGAAACAAATTAGTGAAGATGAGTATGCATATGACATCACATTAAGAATTGCTCGTAAGATTAAAGAACATGGTGGCATGGTTTATATGATTACAAACGACCCTGACGATGGCATTCGCGAAGATGAATTATTGGATATTGACTATGATGAATATTGCTATCCCGACCTTGAAATTCCAAGAAGTCAAAATCAAAGGTTGATGCAACGATCAGATGCTGTAAATGACATTTATCAAGCTGGTACAAAAACCGGATATCATCGCGTAATAGTAATTCATCTTGATTCACGTTCGACCGGTGATAACGTTGATGTTTTTTTCTATCATTATCCGGGAAGTAAAAAAGGTGAAAAGTCAGCAAAAACATTACAGCAAAAATTTGCTGACAAATATGCCGAATACCAACCAAATAGAGGTTATGAAGGAACTGTCACAGGCCGAAACCTACTAGTTATTAGAAAAGTTCTACCTCCAGCAATTTTTATTGAACTTGGAAACATTCAAAACGAACGTGACCGAAAAAGATTTATCGACCCAGATAACAGACAGGCCTTGGCTAAATGGATAGTTGAAGGTTTGATTGAGGATTTTATGGCTAATTGATTTTTTTACTCTGATTACAAATCCGAGTTAGCTAAGGAAAGAATTAACCGCTATCACTAAGGGGACACAACACGGAAACCTGTAAAGCAGGAACTCCTAAATGGACTAAGATCGTCACGGAACACAGAATTACAATTTTGCGCACTGTCGTACCAGCAACCACCACGGATCACACGATTCGTCCCACTTAATGCACCTTGTGGATTAGTTTGTACCTCGAGTAAATAATCTCCATACCAATCGCTACACCATTCCCAAACATTACCATGCATATCATATAATCCCCATGCGTTAAAAGAAAAACTACCTACTGACATTGTATTTTGTCTGAATTCTCCTTTTGCATTTTTATTATAAGGATAATTACCATCATAATTTGCCTGCGAAGTAGTTAGGTTATTACCTGTATTAAATAAATTTGTTGTACCTGCACGACAAGCATATTCCCATTCGGCTTCACTTGGTAAACGATATATTTTTCCAGTTCTTGAACTTAACCAATCACAATATGCTGTAGCATCATTCCAACTAACATGTATTACTGGATGATTATAATCTGAATTCAATCTAATATTTCCATTTACATCACTTTTCCAATCTACTCCATTTTTTTTCTTCCCTTCGCTTCCAATCATAATAAACCCCCACCCTTCTTTTTCTGCATCAGTTTTATATCCACTATCGTCTATAAATGCCTTAAACTGAGCTACTGTAACTTCAAATTTACCCATGTGAAAATCACTCAATATTACCTGATGCCTGGTTTCAATACTATCCCTATAGTTTTCACTTGCTGAACTACCCATAGTAAAAGCTCCGCCTTTTATATATACCATTTCTAAATCTACCTCAGAGATATTTTCATTTTCAATTGATGACACAACACGAAAACCTACAGTATAATCTCTACCAGCCGGAATTTGACGACTACGATAAGCTGAACGAGAACATCGTGCAGCAAAATACCAGCCACCACCACGATACACTCTGTACCATTTCGGTGCTGCACCTTTCGGATTAGTTTGTGCCCCACTTGAATAGGCACCGAACCAATCACTACACCACTCCCAAACATTACCGTGCATATCGTATAATCCCCATGCGTTGGGCAGAAAACTACCTACAGGGATGGTTTCCTTCCTATTTTCTCCTAACGCATTATTATTATAAGGATAATAACCATTATAATTTGCCTGTGAAGAGCTTAGATTGTTGCCTGTATTAAATGGTGTTGTTGTGCCTGCACGGCATGCATATTCCCATTCGGCTTCGGTTGGTAAACGATAGGTTTTACTCGTTTGCTGGCTCAACCATTCACAATATGC
>CAZUQY010000248.1:0-5049 GCA_964622935.1 uncultured Bacteroidales bacterium
TGCAATCTTTGGTACTATAACAAACCAAGTGGATTTGGTTAGCTATGTCTCAGGACAAACTAATAATTATAGTTTCTCTGGTGTCAGTCCGACAGTCATAACAGATACACAAGTCGGTAACGACCATCTCATTGAAATCTACACACCAAGTGGAGCGACAGGCGCACAGGGTGAGCAGGGAATCCAAGGACTAAAAGGAGATACTGGCGACCAAGGAGTAAGTGGAGCAACAGGTGCTAAAGGAGACACTGGTGACCAAGGAATACAAGGTCCAATCGGATTAACTGGAAATACAGGTTCACAGGGTATTCAAGGACTAACTGGAAATACAGGCTCACAAGGGATTCAAGGAGTAATTGGCCCACAAGGCATACAAGGAATAACTGGCGCAACCGGACCTCTTGTCCCAGGTACTTCGGGACAGACTTTAAGACATAATGGTACAAGCTGGATAGCAAACAGTTTATTGTATAACAATGGAACCAATGTTGGCATTGGGACAGCTACCCCGGGACAAAAACTGGAAGTTGCAGGTACTTTCGAAGTTGATTATGCTACTGATGGCGCAATGGCATATTTTAAAGGTGGTTCTAATAATACAGCATATGAATATATAGGCTATTATTCAGGTGAAACAAGACAAGGGATTATGTTATGGGACGGAGCATGGTCTGGTGCTGGTAATAGAACAAACGAATTTTCAATAACAGCTGAAAATAGTAATTGGTTAACATTAAAGAGTGCAGTTGGAACAAGCATTTTAGGTGGCAATGTTGGTATTGGTACAGTAAGTCCAAGTGCTAAACTTCATGTGTCTGGGTCTGTTAGATTTCAAAGCTATCCTTCTGGTGTTCTTAAAACTGATGCAAGCGGCAGCTTAATATTAACTAGTTTTACTGGTAGCACAAATGATGTGTTATTAGGTAATGGTACCTTTGGACCAGGTTCAGCCTTTGGTGACAACCTTGGAAATCATACGGCAACTACAAATCTAAATATGTCAAACCGTGAAATTGATAATACAACATATTATGATGTAACTGCGGGTAATGGATATGGAATCAGGTTTTGGCAGAGTAATAACTATAAAATCAATATGGGAAGTGGAGGCGAATGGGCATACGGTGCAGTTACAGGATACAGTATAAAAACAAACATGAATGCTGATGCAAGTCGTGGATGGACTTGGGGCGTAGTTGGTTCTACTCCGGTTGCATCTATTAATACACAAGGAATATTATCATTAGCAAATCGCATACAAATTGATGGCAAAACAGTAATTGATGATAATGCTGGATGGCATAGGACTTATGGTGCCACTGGATGGTTTAATGCAACATATAGTGGTGGTGTATGGATGGACCAAAGCACATATGTCCGGGTTTATAATAACAAAGGCTTCACTGTTTTAGGTAGTGTTGGGATTGGAACATCAAGCCCGGCCTATTCTTTACATGTAAATTCTACGACTGGTACAGCAGGATTATATTCATATCATACTGCAAATATCGCAGGTTTTCATTATGGAGTATTTGGTTATTCAACCGGTTCTACAGGAGGAAACGGCAATGCAGGCCTTTATGGATATGCAACTGATAATACAGGGAATGCAGGAACAGGCCCGTATGGTGGAGGAATGGATGCCGGAGTCGTAGGAGAGGTTCAAAACACAGGAGGTGACTGGGCAGGTTGGTTCAGTGGTGACATCTATGCGTGGGGCTATTGGGATATTGCGGAAATGTATTCTGATGTTGGAGACATCCCAGACTGTGCTTTAGTTTCTCTAAATGAAGCTGCAAATGATCCTGCAAAAGTTACAGTAAAGATATCTACAAAAGCATATGACCCTAATCTAATTGGAATTAAATCTGAAAATCCTGCAATTTATATTGGTGCAACTGAAAGTAGTTTAGGTCTTACCGAACAATGGGAAACCCTTTTAAAAGAAAGAGAAACTCTTTTAATTACAATGAATAGTGAAGATGGTAAGAATTGGACACAGAACTTACAAAATCAATATGAAAATATTGAGAACGAATTAAGTAAAATACGTTCGCTTGCAGATCCTAAAGGCGAAGGAGATAAAGGTTCACCTATAGCCCTGGTAGGAAGAGTAAGAGTACTGGCAACAACAGCAAATGGGAATATTAAACCTGGTGACCCTATTACATCTTCAGATATTCCTGGATATGGGATGAAAGCAACGCAGGCAGGCCCCATTATTGGATTTGCATATAGTGAACTTAATCAAGGGTCAGGAAAAATCGTTGTTAATGTTAGCAGAACATATTACACTCCTTCTAACAAATCTGATATCGAATATTTAATGAATCAAATTAAAATATTAGAGCAACGCATATCTGAATTAGAGCATAAATAACAATACTATCCAAACTATCTTTGTTTATAAAGGATTTTAGTAACTTTTAATATATCTTTCTATCTCATAAGAAGCTTGACTAGCCGTCGTATACAGTCCCTTTTAGCAGATTTGTCACATAATAGGACAAAAAAATAGAGCTAAAAACAGCCCTATTCAAATACTTTTCAATTCCTAAAATATGCATCTCCTACTCCACTACTGGAAATACATTATTATCCAAATAAAGTCTAATAGTTTTAATATGATTCATATCTGAATTCTCACCATTATTAATCCCCTCAAGTTGAGCATTAAAGTTTGATTTCCATTCATCATCTGCAAATTTAAAGACTCTTAAAATTGTACCTTGTTGTGGATGATCCTCGTTATGATATATTGTCCAAGCGTATTCTTTTCCTTTTTCAAGTTTTCCATCTTCAAGTGATATGGTATATGCACTATCCGAAATTGGCAAATTATAAGGCTGTTCCCAAGTTTCAGTATCATAAACTTTTAAATACATTATTTTCTCAGACTTATTAACCCAATCTAATTGAACAGATTCTGCAATAAATATTGCCTCATCAAAAGGAGCCTTTAAAATATCGCCGACAGCACGATATACACCACCGCTTCTTCGCACTTTCTGGTCCTCTTGAATCATATTACTTGCAATATAGTCAAAGAATTCCTCGGTCAGGTTACTGTTTCCGACATCTTTATATATGCCATTTAAATCTGAGATTGAATATTCTCCAGGATTAGTTATTCCCATAGGTACTTCTTGCTTATTCGTCAAAACAACATAAGAGTTACCCGTAACTTTTAAAACACTCTTTGAGGAGATATATGAGTCTCTCACCAAATCAACTTCTACTCCCTTTTTAACAAGTTTTGGATTTCCCGAGTAATAGAAAATTTTATACTCACTCTCTTGAGCGCTTAGACTTAGATTTAAGAAAATCAAGCCTAATAATACTACGATATAATTTCTGCCTTTCATCTTTTGTATAATTAAAATTTTTGGTCAAATAGGTACTTATTTTAAACAACTCTAATGTCTCTTCATATAAATACAAGACTTCTATGCACAAAATCAGTGCCAATATGCTTGGAATCAAATCGATTTTTAAGGAAAACGTACTGAAAATCAAGAAGGTAATCCACAGAACCAATACTATAAGAACGAATTGAATAGGTTTTGACAAAATATCAAATAATTTTGATCCATTTACATAATAGTAAACCAACCACATTAAAAATAGCTGTGAAATAATAAATGCTATTAAATAGTCTGCCCAAATTGGAAGACGATTTATATATTTTTTCGTCAATATCATACTCAGAATATGTGCATGAATCTCAATTCCTTTCGCATCTGCATAACCGTAACTAGAACGCTTTAAGGGAGTAAAGTGAGAATCAATCGTATCAGCTGGAGCCCCAGAAAACATTCGAACATAACCCATTAAAACGATTTTGTCTTCAATAATTCTTAGATTCTCATTTGTATCACTAATTTCTTCGTAATCAAAAACTATAAATGGCATCTGACCACCCCTGTAATTTATCATTTCAACCTGATTCTTTCTTTGTGCAAAACTCAAAAACAAATCTTCATCATATTTACTAGCAATTTCAACAGCAAAAGCATTTACAATTGTATCATTAAACCTAATAAACTTATCAAACTCTCTAACAGTTTTAGGATCAGACTGCATTTCAAGATGTCCAGTTGGCAAATCTCCAAAAAAAGGTTCGGACTTAATTATCCCAGTAGCTTCATCATTCTCGTACGTACCGAAACCACCCAAAACAATATTGTCACCGCTATTTAAAGCTTGCTGCAATATAAAATCTTCCATCCCTCTCCTTTCAGCAAAAACTGCATCAATGCCTATTACTTTTGGATTGAATTTTTGTAGTGTATTAATTTGCTGAGCGATTTCTTGCCTATTTAGATTACCAATATTCACAATAAAAATATTCGTATCTGTTGGCATATCACCATCATTAAATTCTGAGTAATACAAATCTGTATAATCAAAATTATCAAAAAATTCATCGAATGGATTAAACAAATCTACAGAATCGATAATTGCCCATAAAAACACAAGAGCAAGAAATGTAAAAATATTTATCCTCAATGCATCAAAAAAAATATAGTATCTTCTCTTTTTCATTTATATCTCGCTTTACTTTTTAACCCACATTATTCACTGCTTTTTATCCAAAAGTGGTATAACCATATATTACAGACATTTATATTACCTATCAATAAATATTAACGCCCCCATTTTGGGTGAGCTTGAAATTGTCTTTGTGGATCTGCTGCGTTGCAAAACCCTTGAAATATAAAGATATATCTGCGAGTTTCGACGCCTTGCATCTACACAAAGCTAATTTCATAAATAATACAGGTTATGCATAAAATACAAATATATAATATATTTAGCAACTTTTGCTGCACGGCAAAAAAATAAATCAATTATAATTATATAAATTTCTAGGGTATAGTGAAATAGCCAACTCATACTATTCATACAGTCTTAAGAGCACTTTAAAGACATTATAACACCACAAATATTTCCTCTTTTAGTTTGGCATATAATTTGGTTAAGCAACTATTGTTGAAAAATTCAATTAGTAAATGCAACAGGGGTTAAGTTTTCTCTCTTTCTGAAATG
>CAZUQY010000249.1:0-5018 GCA_964622935.1 uncultured Bacteroidales bacterium
CTCTTACATTTGCTGCATCTGCAGCTTTAGTAAACCATTCAAAAGCTTTATCGTAATTTTGAGTTGTACCTAGCCCTTTTTCATAATACTCTCCAATAATATTTTGAGCATCAATATTTCCATGTTCGGCAGCTTTCAGATACCATTCAAATGCTTTTGAATTACTTTGAGTAACGCCATCACCATTTTCGTAACAAGTTGCTAAAAAATATTGAGCATCTTTATCTCCTTCTTCTGCAATTTTTGTATATAATTCAACTGCAGTAGCAGAATTTTGTGTTACTCCCTTACCATATCTGTATGCATAAGCAAGTTCGGCTTGTGCTTTTATATGTCCTTTGTCTGCTGCTTTAGTAAAATATTCTACTCCTTTTGCTTCGTTTTTTAATATTCCTGTCCCATTATTATAACAACATGCCAGATAATAGAAAGATTCTATGTCTTTTTCGTCATTAATGGCTTTCTTTAGCCATTTTACTGCCAATTTTCCATCTTTAGGTGTACCCTTGCCGTTATAATAACAATATCCCAGTAATTTATAAGCTTTATCAAATTCTTGTTCGGCTGCTTTTTCTGACCATTGAACTGCTTTGGAATAGTTTTGTTTTGTCCCAGTACCATTGGAGTAACATTGTCCCAAATAATACTGTGCTAATGCATCTCCTCCTCTAGCTCCGGCAGTTAAAAGTTTAAATGCTTCTTTGATGTTTTCTTCGACATTTGTTCCTGTAAGATAGCAGTATCCAAGTTTTGCTTGAGCTTCGACACTACCTTGCTTAACTTTTTCGTTCAAAGTTTCTATGTCTGTATCTATGTCTTCTGAATAAAGATTGTCTACCTGAGCACTGCATAACCAGCTTACACTGATAAAAATTGACATTAAAAAATAGATTCTTGTTTTCATAGTTTTCTTGCTTTTTCGAAGCCTCTAATTTGGGATGAAACTCCGGATTTGGTTAATATTTTAGTTGAATTTGTACATTTTTCGCTACTTTTTATCAAAATTTCTTATTTTATTTATACTTTCAAAAACTACCCTTTTCGAAATTTGCATTGTTGCTTAAATTTAGAACTTTCAAAACTCCCAAATTTGGAGCTAATATACTCAATTTTTCATGTTATCGCATTATCAGGCAGGTTTTATTTTTAATATTTTCTTTGTTTATGTTATTGATCATTATACGATATGCTTTTTATTTTTGGTTTGCCGCAGACTTATATATATGTATGTAAATATCTTATAATATTCACATTGGTTTTCTAATATTGTGGCAGAAGCTAAAAAATTGCACTTCTGAGAAAGGTTTAAAAGTTCTTTTATTTGCGAAAAATAAAATACTTCCCCCGATACATTTTCAATTGTGTAATATTCATTTGAGTATGTTATTTATACTGTTGATTGATGGGATGTTATTTTTCAGTTATTTATATGAATATTGAATTCTGAACTCTAGTTCATTCCAAGTACTCCAAGTATTTTCCCCTTATTTCAACCCATCAATTTCTTTTAATTCTTTATCAGAAAGTGTCTTACAGCTTTTTAAAATAAGAGTATTAAAATACATTTGACAAGTAAATTCAAGAACTTCCATTCTGTCAAAAGCTTGGAAAAGTGTCTTACCTGTACAAATTGCTCCATGATTTTTCATAATTGCTGTATCAGCTATTTTTAATGATTCTGCACAAGTTGTTGCAAGGTCTTCAGTCCCCATTAGTTTGTAATCTACCATAGCAATTTCGCCAAGAACATATCTAGCTTCACCAGTCATAGACGAAATTGGATCGACATCAGTTACTGCAAAAGTGCTAGCATATACAGGATGAGCATGAACTACAGCATAAACATCGGGTCTTGCTTTGTAGATTTCTTGATGCATGGCAAATTCCATACTTGGCTTGAGTTCTGGAGTTAAGTTTTTATCATCAGGGCTAAAAACTATAATTTCTTGCCATTTAATAATGGATTTATCTGTTTGGCTGGCTGTTAAAAAAATATAGCCATCTTCATTCTTCATGCTTACATTACCACCACTAGATGTTGTTAGCCTTTGCTTATACAGTCTGCGCATTATTTTTGCAACAGATTTTCTTTCTTCTTTATAAATCATTTATAAACATTTTTCTTATTGATTCGACATTTGGAGCAATTATTCCTTGTTCAGTAATTATTCCAGTTATCAATTCGGCAGGAGTTACATCAAATGCAGGATTTTTAGCACCTGATCCGGGGCTGGCAATTCGAATTTCATGTAATTCGTTTTTCTTATCTTGACCGGTAAAATATAGCACTTCCTCCTCGCCTCTTTCTTCAATAACAATATTTTTTCCGGTTAATGTATTTAAATCAATTGTACTGCTTGGTGCTGCTACATAAAATGGAATACCATAATATTTTGCTGCAATAGCTTTTTCAAGAGTGCCAATTTTATTTGCAGCATCTCCATTTGCAGCAATTCTATCTGCTCCGACAATCATCATATCTATTTTCCCATGCGACATGTAATGTGCTCCTGCATTATCCGGAATAATAGCATGAGGAACGCCTTCTTGATTTAATTCCCAAGCTGTGAGTCTTGCACCCTGTGAACGTGGACGGGTTTCATCAACATAAACAAAAATATTTTTCTTGCTTTCATGAGCTGCATAAATTGGTGCTAATGCAGACCCGTAATCAACAAGAGCAAGCCAACCTGCATTGCAATGTGTTTCAATCGAAAATCCATCTTTTATAAGCTTGTTGCCGTGCTCCCCAATTAGTCTGCCATGTTCTGCGCATTCATCTGCTACTGTATGTGCCTCAGATATTGCAAACTCTCTGGATGTTTTTGCAGCGTTTAATACTCTTTGAGTAGCATATGATAGATTCACTGCAGTTGGACGTGTTGAATCGATTTGCTTTTTTGCTGCTATTAGGTTTTTCTCTAAATTTCCATCTTTTGAATTTAAAATTACTTGCAACATACCATATCCTCCTGCGGCACCAATTGAACCTGCCCCTCTTGTTATCATGGTTTTAATTGCAAAACACGTTTCTTCGACGTTTTTACACTTATGAACAGCAAATTCAAATGGAAGCTTATTTTGTTCAATCATACAGACGGTTTGGTCTTCTATCCAGATTGCTCGGTAATTTTCGTTATTTACTTTCATATTAATTATAAAAATACTTAATAATTTATTGAGTTACAAAAATAGAGCATTTAGTTTAAAATACATCATTTCTTTAAAGCTCATTGTGTAAAACAAGTTAAATATTAAGTTAAATCGGGTTTTTTAGCACAACTTAAATTACAATATTTCACCAAAAGGAAAAAAAATACTATTTTCACGATAAAATTATTTCAATTATGAAAAGAGCTACAATCTCTGTAATGATATTATTAATGTTTGTCACTTCAATTGCTCAGACAAAATCATATGATGATATTTTAAATGAATTACTTTCAAAATCGGTGTTAAAGAATGCTAGCATGGGTATTTATGCTGAAAATATGACTACCGGGAAGGTGGTTTTTAATCATAATGGCGATGTAAGTCTTGTTCCTGCATCTGTTTTTAAAATATTACCTACAAGTATTGCATTGGAAATGTTCGGATCCGAACACAAGTTTAAAACAGAATTGGCATATAGTGGTAATATTGCCTCTGATGGAACTTTAAATGGCGATCTATATATTATTGGAAACGGCGACCCATGTCTTGGGTCATCAAATTTTGCATATCATTACGGCGATATAATATCTGATTTAGTTAACAAAGTTAAAGAATCCGGGATTAAGAAAATAAATGGAAATATTATTGCTGATGCATCGTATTTTGATAGGATAAATATTCCAGATACTTGGATATGGGAAGATTTAGCTAATTATTATGGTAATCCGGGTTCATCCTTAAATTATAAAGACAATTTATATTTTATTCATTTCCAGACAGGAAACACAGATGGAAGTCCGACTAAGATAACTAAAATTGAACCCAATGATTTTGAATTGAATATTGATAACCAGGTTTTATCATCGTCAACAACATGGGATGAATCTTTTATTTTCTTTGGTGATGGCAAAAATGATAGGACTATTCGAGGAACACTACCATGGAAGAAATCAGATTTTTCAATTAAAGGATCAATACCCGATCCAGAAATGTATTTGTGTAATATTTTCTCAAATGCATTAAAAACTTCTGGAATAAGTATTACAGGTAGTTGTGACAGAACCTTTGATGTTGTAGATAAATCAAGAAAGGTGATTCATACGATTTATTCGCCTGAACTATTAAAGATTGCAGAAACAACAAATCTTAAGAGCTTTAATTTATATGCCGAGATGTTGTCTTTTCATATTGCAAAAGAAACTGGCAAGTCATATAAGGATGCTGTAATATCTCATCTCAGTTCAAAAGGTGTTAATACTGATGGGCTCAATATTGAAGATGCATGCGGTCTTAGTCATTTTAATTCCATTACTCCTAAACAGATGACTCAATGGTTAAAATATTTGCGTCAGAAGTCTGAATATGGTGATGAATTCTTTTCTACTCTACCTGTTGCTGGAACAAGCGGAACTTTATCGAGATATTGCATAGGTACAAAAGCACAAAATAGATTACATGCTAAAAGTGGAAGTATGACCCGCGTTAGAGCTTATGGTGGATATATACTAAACTCAGATGGTGACGAAATAGTATTTTGTTTTATTGCCAACAATTATAGTTGCAATAACTATGGTATGCGAAGTATATTTGAGCACTTCTTTAATCAGATAGCAGAAATTTCAGAAAAGTAGAGCATTGAAAAGTCTAATAAAATCCATTTTTGAGTTTGTAAAAGAAGATTTTAACCTATTTCTTTACTTGAAGGTTATTATTTTTACTTCGCTTATAGTTTTTCTTGAATATAAATTCTCCTTTTATTCAGGTTTTGCAGCGGAAAGTTTTTTCAACAGTAATATTTATCTGATTAATTTTATCACATTCTCTATTGCGTATTATGGGGTTATTTTGATTCTCAAAACAGACAA
>CAZUQY010000250.1:0-5010 GCA_964622935.1 uncultured Bacteroidales bacterium
AAGTAATTGTTACCAGTTATGATTTAGGAATGAATACAGACGGAGGGTTTGGCCAATTTATTAGAATACCTGAAAATTGGGCAGTTAAGCTTCCCGAAAATCTTAGCATGAAAGAGGCTATGATACTTGGAACAGCAGGTTTGACAGCAGGGATGTCTGTACTACGACTTACTGAAACAATTAAGCCAGAGGACGGAGAGATCGTTATTTCTGGTGCCACTGGAGGTGTGGGTACTATATGCATTTCTATTTTAAAAAAGTTAGGATATCGGATTACTGCAATCACAGGAAAAGAAACCGCTCGTGATTATTTAATAAAGCTTGGAGTAGATAATATTATCATGCGAAAAGATTTTGAATCAATAGATAATAAACCACTTTTAAAACCTGTTTTTGCTGGTGGCATAGATGCTGTAGGTGGTGTTATTCTTGAGAATATAATAAAATTAACTAATCCAATGGGAGTTGTAACTTGTTGTGGTAATGTTGCCTCACCAAAACTTGATTTAACTGTATTTCCTTTCATTCTAAGAGGTGTAAGTTTAATTGGTATTGACTCTCAGAATTATCCTATGGCATATCGAGAGCGTGTCTGGCTTAAATTATCTAAAGATTGGAAGCCAGACAATTTAGCCGACACATGCATAGAGATAACTTTAAATGAATTAAATAAAAAAATTGATTTAATGCTTAATGGAAATTTAAAAGGAAGAACTGTTATAAATATGGTAATATAAAATACGCTAATAACACATGATGTGTAAGAAAACTTTTAGTGGTGGATATGATTGGTTGTGTGCTATTAGAATAAGATCTAAAACATGAAAAAAATAAACAAATTTTATCAAAATATAATTCTTAAAACTTTAAAATTTCGAAGGAAAGAATCAAAACTTACTGCACAGCATATTGAAAAGGAAATTAATAATGTAAAAGTTGAATTTTCTCATTTAATTCGGGATAGTTTTTTTATTTTAATAGGGGTATTATCTGCTGGTTTTGGATTAAAAGGATTTCTGTTACCCAATATGTTTATCGATGGTGGTGCGATGGGAATTTCTCTTACAATAGCTGAACTGACTGAAATTCCACTATCAATTTTAGTTGTTGTAGTAAATATCCCATTTATAATTATGGGCTTTTCAACAATAAATAGACTGTTTGCTCTGAAAAGTATTATCGCAATTATATTGCTTGCCATTACAGTTCACTTTATACCTTTTCCTATTATTACTGAGGATAAATTGCTAATTGCAGTTTTTGGTGGTTTCTTTCTAGGCTTAGGTATAGGATTAGCGATTAGGGGTGGCTCTGTTATTGATGGCACTGAGATCTTAGCAGTTTATATAAGTCGAAAAACTACATTGACAATTGGAGATGTAATTATGCTGATTAATGTATTGATTTTTGGTGTTGCAGCATACGTATTTACAATTGAAATTTCATTATATGCAATGTTGACATATTTAGCAGCATCAAAAACTGTTGATTTTATTGTGTCAGGTATAGAAGAATATGTTGGGGTGACCATAATATCAGATTATAGTGAAGAAATTAGATTAGCAATAATTGAGAAATTGGGAAGAGGATGTACTATCTATTCTGGTAAAAGAGGTCAAACATTAGAGAAAACGGAAATTGTTTATACCCTAGTTACAAGGTTGGAATTAGCAAAACTGCATACAGAGATAGAAAAAGTCGATAAGGATGCATTCATTGTTATGCATAGTATAAAAGATGCAAAAGGTGGTATGATAAAAAAAAGACCATTAAAATGATAACAAACAGGCTATAACAATAATAAAGGTAATTGGGTGGATATTTCCAATGGAGAAATAATCGCATTATAAGTTTTAAGTTAAAAGCAGTCGGCTATTTTACCACACTAAGCGTTTTTGTAATTCTTTTGGTAATTGGGATGAATGAGTTGATAACATAAACTTCAATCACATGCAAGCTAGGTTGTTGAGCCCGTTTATTATAGGGACTTTGAAAATAATTCGCAATTCATTCCACATAACTGCAACCGTTAGCATTCTGCCTGAGTCGTCCTAAATCTATAGCCAAGTGCGATATGATTAGCAGTTCGTTAAACTCACTGTATCTCTTGTTGAATTGAAATCAATGTATACATGTGCAAAATTAACATCCTAATATAATCTTAAAAATAGGTTCTTCCCTCCTTTTGGAACACAAATTTATTTTACAATCTTTTACTCTAAATCCCGCGCGAGTGTTTCGACAAGCTTAGCCCTTAATGATTTTTGGATTTTTCATTATTCGTTCCGACAATTTCTCGAATGTTTTTTTCCAAAAATTTGCAACTATAATAAATTGTGATTTTTTGATACAGTCTGCTATCCAGTAAATCATGGCATATTTATCAATTGTAAAAGATTCGGTATCGTCAACCACAAACATTTTTATTTTGGTTAGAGGGATTCCAGATATCTTTACCAGTTCGTTAAGACGTTTAGGTGTTCCAATAAGCACATCTAATCCTTCGTAAATCATATCTTTCTGATATTGTATTATACCCTGATCAAAAACGGTGTATGTTCTTAAATTTGTATGTTTACCAAGAATTTTAAATTGCGCTTCTAACTCAAAAGCTTTTTCTTTCGTAGCTGCCATAATGATAGCGCGCGGAGCTTCTTCGAATGCTACTTTTAGTTGCTGGATAACACCAATTACAATGGCGGTTGATTTACCAGAATCCTCGGGCGAAATAATAAAAAGATCGGCTCCGGATTTAATTTGAGGGATACTCGTACTCTGTATCTTTTTTTTGTCCTTATCAAATCCAGCATCATTCAGTCCAGATACTAATTCAGGAATTAGTTTTTTTAAATTCATCGATATTATTTCGTTTTAGGCATAAGCTATATATGGCTGCAAACTTACTTAAAATTTAGTCTCTTGAACCTTTTAATGCAGTAAATAGGATTATTGTGGATATATGCTAATTTTCTTAGAAAAACTAGAGGGATTTATCTCGTTATTCATTCCACGTGAGTAACGTTTTATTTTTGATATCCTCCCACGCGAGTATTTCGACAGGCTCAATAACCTAACTCGCGTGGAATAAGAATAGACCCACACAAAAAACTGCCATCCTAACATGATCTTAAAAATAAGTTCTTCCCTCCTTCCTATATCAAATTGTCGATTTTCTTGCAATCCACTAATCTAACCTCTAACACTGCAATTATTTCTGTAAGTGCAATAAAATAATTCCAAACATAGCATTAGTATAAAATTATTGTGTATTTTAGCTGCAAGATAAATCGAAAGAAAGTGTAATTATACATTTTAATGCATAATATTACTTTAAATGGGGGGGATAAAGAAGTTATATTTAACCAAATGGAACGGAAAAATTAATTTTGACAAATAAGGATTTAAAAAGTGCGGAGTCAGCACGATAATCACTGACAAAATTAATATGAGAAAATTTATACTTTTAACAATTGTGTCTTTCTTTACAATTATTGCAAATGCTCAATGGATAGAACCTTCACCAGTTGCATTGAATAGTCAAAATGTTTATTCCCTTATATCAGATGGGACTAATATTTTTGCGGGAACTGGTAGTGCAGGAGTTTCGTTATCAACTAATAATGGAAACAGTTGGACAGCAGTAAACAATGGTCTTACTAGTACAGGTATCAGCACATTTGCCATTGACGGAACAAATATTTTTGCTGCTAGCGAAGGAGTATTCTTATCTACCAATAATGGTGCACAATGGACAGAAGTTAGTGATGGTTTAACTAATACAACAGTAAATGCATTGATTATTAACGGAACAAATGTTTTTGCAGGTACTAATGGAGGTGTATTTCTTTCAACAAATAATGGCACCGTATGGACTGCAGCTAATAATGGATTTGATAGTCAGGTTAGGGCTTTAGCTGTTAACGGAACAAATATATTTCTAGGTGCATCTAATAATGGTGTTTATTTATCGACCAACAATGGTGGTCTTTGGACATCTGTTGCAAATGGTTTAACAAATACTGATGTACATTCACTGGTAGTTAGCGGAACAAATATTTTTGCAGGAACCACTGGCGGAGTTTTTATCTCAAATAATAATGGTACATTATGGACTGCTGTAAATAATGGTCTGACAAATTTGTATGTCAATTCATTGCTTGTAGATGGTTCAACTATTTTTGCAGGTACAGAAGATGGTGTTTTTTATTCATATGATATGGGTGCAAACTGGACTGCTTTTAACGATGGTTTTCCCTCAAATACTAATGTCTATGCTTTAACAACTGATGGAACATATATTTTTGCAGGTATGCATCTCGATCCTTATGGCGTTTGGAGAAGAGCATTAGCAGATTTGCCTGTTGGTATTGCTGATAATAATAATAATTCATTTAATTTATATCCAAACCCTGCTTCTGATATTATTATTATTGTAAAAAATAGCAATATAAACAACGCGGACTTGACTGTAAATATTTATAATGTTACTGGTGAATTAATCAGTACAAAAAAAGTTCAACAAAATCAACAACAAATTGACATTGGAGATATAATCAATGGAATTTATATGGTTGAAATCAAAACCAAAGAATGGACGGAAATACAAAAACTGATAATTAAAAGATAAAATTGGTAGCATATAACATGCAATATAGCAAAAAGTGGTAAAGTTCTTAATTGGGTTGGCTTAGCTCGTTTCAACTTCATTACGATTTGATAATGAATTACTCGCATTCCGCTTTATGCCATATTGCCAACGTTATAAAACAAGGCAATGAGAGTGCTTTATAAATAATTAATATGAACTTTAAATTTAATAAATGATGAAAAAAATTACTATTTTAATTTGCGCTATTCTTGTGTTAATCTCACAAGGAGTTATCTCCCAAAGTTTAAATGATAATTTTAACGATGGAAATCATTTGGGATGGTTTGATTTAATGTATAATGGGACTAATACTTGGCAGGTAGAAAGTGGTGAATTACATGCTGCTTATAATATAACAGATG
>CAZUQY010000251.1:0-801 GCA_964622935.1 uncultured Bacteroidales bacterium
TGGTATGAACTTGATTATGAAGGTGGTGAGCCTCCTTACAAATGGGAAGTTTTGCCATATTTTGAAACCGAAAATACGATTGAGGATTTTAATTATTTTGAAGGCACTAAGTTAACTCCAGAGTCTGACTTCGATGGAGCAGTAAATCTGGAATTACCGTTTGTGTTTCCGTTTGGAGATTATAATACTGATGAAGTTATAATACATACAGATGGATATATTTTACCATTTGCTTTTACTAATGTATGGACACAGTTTCGTGAAAACCTTTATCCCTTTTTTATAAATGAGGCGGTAATTGCACCTTTAGCAAGATTTAGTTTAGTAACCGATTTTGAATCTGGCGATGGTATTTGGTATGATGTTTCTGAAGATACAGTAAAAATACGTTGGCAATGTTCTGACAAATCTTGTGAAGCTTGGACTAGTGTTAATTTTGCTTGCGATATTTGCGCTGATGGGTCTATGAAATTTTCATACGGAGAGAAATATTTACGCTCGATTTTTTCAAATATCGGAGGAGTTTCATTTGGAAATCAATCCGATAATGACATTGTTTGGATGGATGAGATTCCATCACAGAATGCATCTATTAAGATTACACCTTATCCAGTTCCTGAGAATCTTAATATAAATGGAGATGGTGTTTTGTATGGCACGCCAGGGATTGTTAATGCATATCCTTTTAGGGTGAGGTTAACTGATGCAAATGGGATGTCACATACTGTTAAATTTGATTTAACAACTGAACTAAAAGAACATAATTGGATTGAATCTGAATGTAATATTTATCCAAATACG
>CAZUQY010000251.1:811-5009 GCA_964622935.1 uncultured Bacteroidales bacterium
AGGAATTATCAATATCGAATTGATGGATTTAAATGTGACCGAGTTACATTATAATATACTTAGTATTACTGGTGAGAAAATGTATTTTGGTAAATTGTCGGATTTAGAAGAATGTAAATTGGATGTTTCACAGCTTTCAGGAGGTATTTATTTCCTGGAAATTTTTAGCGGAGAAAGACATTATCGCAAAAGGTTTGTTAAGATATAAAAATGATTTTATGAAGAGAATTTCTATTCTATTTTTTGCCCTTATTATAGCGCTTTCATGCTTTTCACAGGAAAATATAAAAACAAATCAACCTGATTTGACAGTATTGACTTCAAAGCAGCAGATTGAATTGGCTAGTTTGCCAGAACTTAAGTTGCCTATCTCTTATAAGAATAAATCTGTCCCATACGAGATTGATAATACTCTACAAACTTGTTACTCTGGTTTGTTTTTGCAAGCTGGACTGAGTTGCGGACAGGCAGCATGTGTTGGTAATGGGTTTACTTATGAAATAAACAGAATCAGAGATCTTGATGGTACATTGACAGTAAATAAATATCCTACTCATTTTACATGGAATTGGGAAAATGGTGGAGATGGCTATCATGGATCAAGTTATTATCATAGTCTGGCAGTGCTTAAAACAGTCGGTAATCCAAATATGGAAGTTTATGGTGGTACTCACGATTTTGGAGGAGCAAAAAGATTTATGTCTGGTTATGATGAGTATTACGAGGGCATGCATAATCGAATTAGTAAAGCCTATGCGATAAATTGTACGGATGAAGAGGGGATAATGACTTTAAAACACTGGTTGAATGATCATATTGATGGTTCTGATGTGGGAGGTATCGCATTTTTCTATTCTCAACATCAGAATCCTAGTACTACTCTGCCAGTCGGCACAGAGCATGAAGGAGAGAAAGTTGTCATTAGTTGGGGCGCTTCAGCAAACCATGCTATGACAATTACAGGTTATAACGACTCAATTAAATGGGATTACAATGGAGATGGGAATTATACAAATGATATTGATATTACCGGAGATGGATTAGTCGATGTCAGAGATTGGGAAATTGGAGGTTTCAAAATGTGCAACACATATAGTAGTCCCTATGATGGTTGGATGATGTATAGAACTCTTGCACTTGCTTCAAATGAGGGTGGAATTTGGAATAATACTGCGAATGTATTATTCCCGATAAAGGAATATTCTCCAATGTTGACATATAAGGTTAACTTATATTACACCAATAGAGGCAGAGTTAAAATTATGGCTGGGTTTAGTACAAATTTGTCTGCATCAGAACCGGATTATTACATGAGTTTTCCAATCATTGACTATCAAGGTGGGGAATGGGGCATGCAAGGTGAAGAAGACGAAGAATCGTATCATATTGAATTTGGCCTTGATGTGACGTCATTTTTAAACTTGTTTGATTCAGGTAGTCCTGTTAAGTTTTTCTTCCAGATACTTGAAAATGATGAAGAAGGATGGGGTAGTGGTGAAATTCAAGATTTTTCAGTTATTGATTATAGTTCAGGTTCCCCTGTTGAGTACATTTCTGCACAGACAAATGTTTCGATTATTCAGAATGATGTGACAACGCTTAGCGTTGATTATACACCTGTTTTTAATAAACCAGAAATTACCACAGTAACTTTACCAAATGCAAATGTTTATCACGATTATTCTCACCAAATGGAAGCAAGCAGTGGAACTGCGCCTTACCGATGGGAATTTGATTTAGATTATTCTATTAATGAAATTAGTGGGGCTTTACCTGATGCAACTGCTGCTTTATCAGGGACTTATATTGACTTGCCTTTCGAATTTCCGTTTTATGATGAGACATATAGTGGGTTCTACCTAAGCACAAAAGGTTATATCGACTTCACAGGAGAGACATTTTCCTTACCATATAATAGCAATGCATATAGTAGCAATTCAGTGAGTTTTATGCATCGCAAATGCATTGCAGCTTTTATTTCAAATGCAGAATCTTCGGTTTACTACACTTCAGGAGCAGATTATTATGTAATAAAATGGGTTAGAACAGGTATAGATGTTTCTTTAAAAATTGAAGAATCAGGAAATATATCAATTTATTATAATAATCTGGAAGTTACCAACGACATGGTTTGGGTTTCAGGGTTTTCTTTTGGGAATCTTGCAAATTACAGCTTAACACCTGAAAGTGGTGGCGTTGGCAGTTTCTCAGGATTGGGTTATGAATTTGAACCAATGAGCCCACCGGAAATTTTCACCCTTTCAGAAGATGGACTACTAACAGGAAACCCAACAGAGGAAATCCTTGCTTATCCACTTAACTTTAAAGTAACTGATGCTAAGGGGATGGTTGACCATAAAACTATACCAATTTCAACAGAGGGACTTATTGTTGGTTATGATATTACTACAACAAACAACAATATTATTGAGTGGGGTGAGACTGTGGATATGAATCTTGACCTAAGGAATTCTACTGAAGCAATAATGAATAATCTAACTTTGACTCTTTCATGTTCAAATCCTGATGTTACAATTATTGATGGAAGTGAGTTATTATCTAGTCTTGATGCGCTCGAAGAAATTGACATCACTGCAGCATTTGATTTTGAGGTGAACTACAATTTTTATAATGAACAAGAGATTAATTTGCACCTAATAGCAGAAACAGAAGGTAGTATTTGGGAATTTGATATTGTTTATCCTGTTTATACAGCCGAAATAAGTGTGTTAGAGTATTTTGTAGATGATGGTGATAATAATCGTATGGATATTGGCGAAACTTCTGATGTTTACTATATTTTTGAGAACATTGGAGGTGCTGCTATTGACGATGTTGTTATAAGCGTATCTAGTATTGATCCATTTTTAACAATAAATGATAATATAGATAGTCCCGGACTAATAAATTCTGAGCAAAGTATTAATGCTTATTATAATTTTACTGCTGATCCATTATGTTTGCCAGGTCATGTTGCAATATTAAATTTTCATATTACTGGATCAAATGACTTTGAAACGGATATTGAAGCTTACCTTAGTGTTGGACAAATATTAGAAGATTGGGAAACAGCAGGCTTTGAAACATATAATTGGACAAATAGTGGAGACTTACCTTGGATTATAACTGATGTAGAACCATATGAAGGGACTTATTGCTTAAAGTCTGGAGATATTACCCATGAGCAGAATTCTACATTAGAAATTGAACTTCAGGTAATAGCACCTGGACAGATAAAGTTTTATAAGAAAGTCTCTTCAGAAAACAACTATGATTATTTGAGATTTTATATCGATGGGATTGAATTTGGTAGTTGGTGTGGAGAAGTTGATTGGTCTGAAAATTCTTATAATGTTAGCGCAGGAGTTAGGAGCTTTAAGTGGGTTTATGCAAAGGATTATTCTGTTGATTCTGGCTCTGATTGTGCGTGGATAGATCTTATCGAATTTCCATCAATTTATGATGCAGAGCCATTACTTGTCGTTAGTGCTACAGAGATAAATAAAAGTATGTATCCCGATGAAACAGATACAGAAACTATCTATATTTCGAATCAAGGTGGCGGAATTATTGATTATAACCTTGAGATTTATAGTGATGTGCCTTGGTTAAGAGAAAGTAGAAGTGTTGGAGGCTCATCAATCCAATGTTCTGAAAACAGCTTTAATACTGGCGATACTGTTGCATGGATATTTACAGCATTTAACGATTCTGATGATTCTGAGTGGATTGAGCAAATAAGTATGGACTTCCCAGGAGGTTTTGTTATCGATTCGTTAACCGATTATTTTGACCAATCTGAAGATACTTTATTGCTCATTTCAGGCACACCCGGTGATGGATCCGATTTTACATGGTTAGGTGAGAATGACGAAGGTTGGGGTCTTATTGTTGGAGGAGAAACTGCTACTACAACTGTCTATGGGAGAATTAGTGAGCAGTTTACTGAAAATATGACAATAAATTATAGTATGCAGGGAGATATTTATGGTGCAGAACCACATTCTATTGATAGTTCAATAACAATTATCAATTACGGTTCACGTATACAATGGGTAAGTACTCAAACTGAAGAAGGAAGTCTGGGAATTGGTCAGGAAGATGAAATTGTTCTAGATTTTAATACTGCAAATTTAGAGCCGGGAAATTACACATGTATTCTAAAAGTATATTCTAATGTTGATGCATTAGCTATTCC
>CAZUQY010000252.1:0-5003 GCA_964622935.1 uncultured Bacteroidales bacterium
GAACCATTCCTTATTGTTATGAATCGTGACCTTCCTGAATGTCGTGATACTGCTTACCTAGAAACTTGTATCCCGGTTGACAATGCCAGCGAAATTGAAGTCCCTAACATATTCTCACCTAATGGTGATGGTGTAAATGACTTCTTCCAAGTAAAAGGTCAAACTTTGAGAACATTCTCAGGAATTATTATAAATCGTTGGGGTAGGAGTGTTTACGAATGGGAAAACTGGCAAGATTACGAAGCTGGTTGGGATGGAAAATTAAGTGGTGGCACAGATGCGGCAGTCGGAGTTTACTTTTTTGTAATCAAAGCTGTAGGAATGGATAATCAGGAATATGAAATGCAAGGACCATTACATCTAATGCGCGAATAATTCAAATTTCATTCGATATAAAAAGACTGCTAAAGCAGTTATTTTATACAACGAATACCCCATTTTAATTGTCTTATTAGAGAAAATATGTTTTCATATTTATATATATATATTGCAAACAGAGCCAACCGAGAACTAATAAACGTAAACGAATGACATTCAAACTATTACAAAAAGGAATAATTTCCATTTTAATGATATTTGCTTTTAGTACAAGCTTTTCTCAACAAAATAATACAATACTATCTAGCGATAGATATATTGTAATTAATGACTTAAATAGTTTTGTTATTTTCAATGATAAAAATGTTACCTGTACATCATTTTACATTCATAATATTTTTGAGAATGAAAGTTCCAAACCATTACACATTAACATAAACAGTATTAAAGATGTAATAAAATTTTCAATAAAATCGAATAGTGAAATTTATGAGAATCAAAGAGAGTGTAACCTGATACTTAAAAAAGAAAACTATCAAGAAACACTTCGCATAGCTTTAATAAAAATGGGAATTAAAATTGTTATTTGCGAAGATCAAACATTAAGTGTAGATGAATTTTATAACAGAATAAAATAATTTCAAATATGAAGATTATTAAAAATATATTTCTTCTCTTTCTATTTTTGAGTTCTTTATCTGGATTTTCACAGATAAGTGCACCAGACGCAAGCGCTTTTTTTCAAACCAGTTATTCAACAGGTTTTATTAGTGAAGGTGGGACTGATGATATGGTATATATATTTTGTGGTGGACAGGATGATACGAATATTGGAGAACTTACGTTAGATGCTGTTGGTTGTGATATCGTATGGTATTATTATGATGGTTTAAGCTTTGTAGATCTTGGTCAAACAGGAGCTACCGCTACAAATCTTGCGTCTGGATTCTATATGGCAAGACAAAACTGTGGAGGCACAATTGAATGTTACCGAGCATGGGTTTGGGTAAACAGAACATTTGCCGACATTGATCCAATTCCAGATGGTTGTCAAACTTTCAATTTACAAGGTTATGCTGAAGCCCTTGACGAGTCCTTTGAAATAAATGATCCACCTGGTTCTGATTTTATTGTTGATGAAAATACCTACATACAGGTTTGCTTTTGGGCAACACATACATACGTTTCAGACATTGGATTTTATTTAAAATCTCCAGGAAATCAAGCAGCAAACCCAGGAGAGGTTGGAGTTGTTCAATTATGCCCTGCTGCATCAGATTGGGGTGTTAGCGCATCACAAGGTAGTTGGACCGGAATACCTTGGTCAACTCTTGGATGTAGTGATCCTAATGACGAAAATGCTGTTTGTAATTCGGGAAATAATGTTTCTGAATTTTGTTTTCAAACACATGCATCTCCTGGCGGGGGTGAAATGCCTGCAGGAACACCTGCTCTAACACCATGCATTTGCGACATGCCTACTCCTCTGACAGGAACTTTTGCTTCTGTTGGACCATGGTCAACAATTTATGGTTCTAGTGCTGCTACTCCAGGTTGGGCCGTACAAATTTATGATTGCGAAAATGCTGATGTTGGTTCTTTGACCCGAACAACAATTACTCTTGTCGGAGAAACTGACTGTGGAGCAGCAACGTTTCAATACGATTCTGGAACAATAAACTCACCCATTAATGATATCTCATGTGATGCTGCAAGTGCTTCACTATACATTGTCCCTCCTGGTGACCCACAAGGCTCATATACTATCACATCAAGCATTACGAGCACAGTGTGGCAATCTGACCCTCCAGGATTTACTGGAACAAGCCTAAGCGAGCAGCTTGTTCAAGGCACACCTGAATTCCCTACAGAAACAACAGATTTTATTTTAACAGTAACTGAAACAATTGATGTTGATGGTAATCCTACATGCGAAACAATAAGTTCTGAGACTTTTGTAACCTTACCTGCAGATGCAACAATAACTCCAGTTAATCCTATGTGTACAAACTCAACTCCTGCTCAACTTCAAGCAGCTGATGGAGGCGGAATTTGGACAACAGATGCTCCTGCAGGATCTATCGATAATGGTTATTTCTATCCCGACATTTCAGGACCTGGATCATATACAGTAACTTACACTTTATCTGGGCCATGTCCAGATACAGATGAAATCCCTGTAAATGTTTATGATAATGTTGAAGCAATTAATTTCTCCGATGAAATTTGTTCTGGTGATAATACTGAGTATTATGTAACATTTGATGTCGTCGATACTGAAAACAATCCGGCATCATTTTACATTGACCTAGGAGTTGGGACTACACTGTATAGCGGAAGTTATGCCGGAACATTCCCGTCAAATACAATTTATAACATAACAGTAACAGATCTCAATAACTGTAGCGAAATGGAGTTTCATGGCTCAACAAACTGCGGCTGTACAACTAATGCAGGAAGTATGACCAGCCTAGCTGCAATAAACCTATGTGCTGATGAATGCACCGATGCCATAACACATAACAGTAACCAAGTTCTAGATGCAGATGACATATTTGAATTTATAATTCATGACGGCGCATATCCAGCAAATATTTCTGCACGTAATGCAACTCCGGAATTCTGTTTTACAGACATCCCTAGTGGTCAATACGGTATTACTTACTATGTATCTGCAATTTGCGGTAATGATGTAGGTGGACACGTATCACAAACTGATGCATGTTATTCACAAAGCATGGGAACTCCCGTAATATGGTTTGAGAACCCCATTGCTTATATAAGCGAAACAGAAGTTGAAACTTGTGGTCTTAATATTAGTCTTGAAGCACAGGCTCCAACATCAGGTATGACAGGCAGCTGGAGTGCAACCGAAATATTTGTACCTACAGGCGGGAGTACAATAAATGATGAAAATATCGATGTTCTTGCTGGTGATTATGGTGATATAATATTTACATGGACTATTTACAATGGTATATGCAGTGGGTCTGATCAAGTAACTGCACATTTTTATCAGACTCCTACCGCATATGCAGGTGAAGACTTCAGTATTTGTGGGACTGAGGCCGAATTAGAAGCTATTTCTAGCCTCCCATCCTCAACAGGTCAATGGTCTGGGCCAGGTTCTTTTGCGGTACAATCCGATCCAAATACATCTGTAACATCATCTTTTGGAGCGCAAGTATTCACTTGGAGAGAAACTCAAGGCATATGCTGGGATGAGGACTTTGTTACTATAAATTTTATTAGAAATCCATCGCCAACCACAATTTCAAATTTTGACACTATCTGTGCAAATAGTTATAATTTACATGCATACAACACGCTTTATGAAGGAGAATGGACCGCCTATACAGGAGATCCATTAACGATTATGTCTCCCGCACCAATGTATGTCCCATCTAATACTGACCCTAATGCAGTTGCAACAATTGGTAATTATACCGAATTACACAAAGAGGTTGTTTTTGTATGGATAGAAACTAATCAAATTAATGGCGTTGAATGTACTGGTGAAGCGGAAATAAATGTAACCTTTGCAAAACAGCCAACTGCCAGCGTAGGATCAGTTAACGAATCCGAAATATGCGGTTCATGTGTGCAACTTGCTGCTGACACGGTAGGTTCTGGATGGGCAACAGGCTTTTGGTTGGGCAAAGATATTATATGCGAATTTGATGATTACACATTGCCAAATGCAATTGTATGTGTCGATTCCTTAGGAAGTTTTGGAGATACCGCATATGTTCGTACCCCATTTATCTGGGTAATGAAAAATTTTGGCTGTACATCAGCTGACACAATGTGGGTTACATTTTACGACAGACCAACTGCTAATGCTGGTTTAGATAATGCCATTTGCGGAAAAGTTTACGGACTAGGAGCAGTCTATGACATTACCGAAACTGCTGGCTATACTCCTGACGGTTGGTGGTCGACATTTTCACAACCTTTCCCATTTGCAACTACGAATATCGTACCTCAAGACGAAGATTCCACAGAAGTTACTGTCAGCCATAATGGGACATATGAGTTTGTTTTCCGAGAAAATAATTCATTCCTTCCAATGTGTTACGACACCGATACTGTTCAAATTGAATTTGTTGAAAAACCTGTTATCTCTGCTGGTGAAGATAAAGATGTGTGTGGGACTTGTACTGATCTTGAAGGAACATCTGGTGGGTTTAACGGTTCTTGGTTAGCTAACGGATCTTTGTACACAGACTTTAATGACCCTCAAACTCATGTCTGCCAAAGCGCTTATGGTGATGTAATCTATACTTGGCTTGAATCAAACGAAGCAACAACGACAATTCTATCATGTTCGTCACAAGACCAAGTTACTATTACATATTGGAAAGTTCCAACTGCAAACATATTAACAGATCTGGAAGATTCTACTACTTGTGGTTTATATTACGACAGATTAAGAGCAGAAAACCCTGGTTCTGAAATAACAGGTTATTGGTTCACTTATAATCCAGGAAGTGTATTTGGAGACGAATTCGATGTATTTACTGACGTAACTGTTCCTGATTACGGCTATCATGATTTCTATTGGATTGAAGAAACTGGACCAGATTTAACACCTGGCTTCTGTAATGATACTGCTGGACCATTAAGAATCCATTTTATTCAAATTCCTGATGCTAACGCTGGTGGTGATACGCTTTTCTGTGGAT
>CAZUQY010000253.1:0-4999 GCA_964622935.1 uncultured Bacteroidales bacterium
TTTTTTTTTGTTTTTTGTTTTTTTTTTTTTTTTTTTTTTTGGGCTTTTATTTTTTTTTCTTTTTTTGGAGTCTGCTTTTTATCAACAATTGGCTTTTTATTTAATGCTGGTTTGTTTTCAGTTAGTTGCTTCTTTTCAATAGGAAGTTTCTTATCAGCATTTTGCTTCTTCTTGACAGGTGGCTTTTTTGCATTGTTTGGATTTTCTACCTTATCAATAATTGGTTCTTTTGTTTCAGGTTTATCCTGAGTAGTAAATAGATTTGTTTCTTTATCCTGAACGTTTTTAGGTGCAACAGGAGAAGAACTGTAAGCTACTTTTTGTTTTTTAATTTTAGTTCTTGGCCTTTTCTTGAAATTTTGGTCATTCTTAGTTTGTTCGTTAGATGCTTTTATTGCTTGTAAATCAAGAATCTTATAAATAAGCTCCTTTTTTCTAAAGGATTCTACTTTGTGTACACCAAGATTTTTCGCGATTTCTTTTAATTCAGGTAATAACTTTGACGTTAATTCTAAAATGTCATACATATTTTTATGTGATTTGTAATTGAACTGATTTGTAATTGAACATTGAGTTTATGATTATCAGTCAGGCGGAGAATGAAATATGCCATGACTTATAAAACGCAGCAAATTTATATAAAAATAGTTAACAAAAAAAACAAAAAGCATATTTTATTAACAATTGTTTGTAAACTATTTATGAATAACGCAAAAAAAGTGTTTATAAAAGCAACCGTCACGATAATTGATACGTTTAAATATATAGAGATAAAAAATGACGTATGAGACAGTTAAAAATAACAAAACAGGTAACTAATCGTGATACTCCGGCATTTGAAAGATATTTGCAGGAGATCGGACGTAAGGAGATGATTTCGCCTAACGAAGAGATAGAGCTTGCACGTCGCATAAAGAACGGAGACCAAATAGCTCTTAATAAGCTTGTTTCTGCGAATCTTCGTTTTGTTGTATCGGTTGCAAAGCAATATCAAAATCAAGGATTAACATTACAGGATTTAGTTAATGAAGGAAATCTAGGCTTAATAAAAGCGGCTGAACGATTTGATGAGACCAGAGGTTTTAAATTCATTTCTTATGCAGTTTGGTGGATAAGACAGTCAATCTTGCATTCGCTTGCTGTTAAAGGGCGTATGGTTAGACTGCCATTAAATAAAATAGGAATGATTAATAAAATCAATGTTGCATCCGCAAAACTCGAACAAATTTTTGAACGAGAACCCACTACAGAAGAAATTGCAATAGAAGTGGATGCTGATTTTGATGAAATTAAAGCGTCAATGAAATCTCAATCAAGATTTGTATCTATGGATGCTCCATTGGGCAATGATGCTAATGATGATTTTACTTTGTATGATTTATTGGGCATGAAAGATAATATTGCTCCTGATAACGAATTGTTAAAGGAATCTTTGGTTTTAGAAATTGAACGAACGCTTGAAGTTTTAGCTGCTCGTGAAGCTCAGATTATAAGATGGTATTATGGGTTGGGAAAATGTGAACCAAGAACTCTTGAAGAAATAGGAGAAGAGTTTGGGCTTACTCGAGAAAGAGTTAGGCAATTGAAAGAAGCTGCAATTAGAAGATTGAAACAATCAACGAAACATAAGAGGCTTAAATCCTATTTATTGTAAGATATAATTAGGTCAGTTTTGAGAGGAGGCACGTGTAGCCTCCTCTTTTTTGTTTTGGAAATGTTAATTTTAATAGTTTTTGCAAACAAAATGATAAATTATAAAAAAAAGCCATGAAGGGCTTAATGTCCGTAACTCTGGACAAGAATTTATTCGTAGTCTGGGGTTTTAGGATGCATTTGTATATGTTTTTGGCGTGTGTCTTTGCATGTGCATAGTTCACTTCGACTAAGTTTAATGCCTTGCAAAGACCATGATAAAAAATAATTGGAAATATTTTTGTTATAGGCTAAGTAGTTTTTATTAAATTTGCATTATAAAATTTTGTTATGAAGAATATCATTTTGGCACCTTCGATGCTTTCTGCAGATTTTAATAACCTACAAAAGGATATTGAATTAATTAATCGTTCTGAAGCCGATTGGTTTCATCTTGACATTATGGATGGTGTTTTTGTGCCAAATATTTCTTTTGGGTTCCCGGTTGTAAAGCATATCAAGAAACTTGCTAAAAAGCCACTAGATGTTCATTTGATGATAGTTCATCCTGAGAAGTATATCGAAGATTGGAAGAAAGCTGGAGCAGATATTTTAACTGTGCATTACGAAGCTTGTACTCACCTACATAGGATTGTTCAGCAAATAAAAGCTGCCGGAATGAAAGCAGGAGTTTCCTTAAATCCACATACTTCTGTAGATTTGCTCGAGGATATTTTGCCTGATCTTGATTTGGTTCTTATTATGTCGGTAAATCCTGGTTTTGGTGGGCAATCATTTATAAAACAATCTTTAAAGAAAATCAATAAACTACGTTTGATGGCTGATATTAGTAACCCCATTTTGATAATTCAAGTTGATGGCGGAGTTGATAAAAGCAATTACAAAGAAATAATTCATTCCGGAGCAAATGCCCTTGTTGCCGGAAGTGCCGTTTTTGGCGCAGAGAATCCGGAAGAGATGATAAAATTGCTAAAATCATAAAAATTGTTTTGTTTATATAAACGAGAAGTATTTGATTGAAAAGCTACTAAAAACGTCTACTTTGGTCTGATTTTTGCATTCAAACGAGTGCATTGTTTCACTCAAAAAACCAAACATTATGAAAAAAGTTGCTATTCTTTCGATGGGCATATTTTTATTCCTATCCATTGGTTTGTATTCTCAAACCTATTATTCATTTTTAGATTATAATAATATTAAAGCATTGATTAGACCTGTAGGGCACCATTTCTGGGACTGGCAGGGTAGTGCTTCTTTTCAATTTCCTGCAGATAGTGCTACCTCCACAATTTTCTGTAACACACTATGGATTGGCGGAAAAGATTCTGAAGATAGTTTGCATCTATGTGGAGAAAGGTATCGACAGATAGGAAGGGATTATACTACTGGTCCTTTGAGTTATAATCCGGATCTAGATTTTTCTCCAACTTCTGTTATTAATGAATATGATTATATTTGGGAAATAACAAAAGCCGAAATTGATGAATTTATTTTATGTAATAACAATCCGGCTTATCCTGCTTATGAGATTCCTGAAGATATATTAAATTGGCCTGCTCATGGCGATGTGTCTATTGGACAATCTTACTATCTAGCCCCATTTCTTGATGTAAATGGTAATGGCTATTATGATCCGGTTAACGGAGATTATCCTAATATTCGTGGGCAACAGTGCTTATTTTTTATTTATAATGATTACAAGGCACATGGAGAAACTGGTGGAGGTATGTTAGGGGTGGAAATCCATGGAATGGCTTACGCTTATATTTTTCCTGATGAACCGGCATATGAGAATACCATATTTTTAAATTACAAAATTATCAACAGAAGCAGTGAAGTCTATCATGATACTTATATAGGGGTTTTTACTGATTTTGATATTGGTTATCCTAAAGATGATTATATTGGTTGTGATGTTCCAAGAGGTACTTTTTATGCTTACAATGCTGATGATTTTGATGAAACGGCTGAAGGCATTGCTGGCTATGGTGCAGACGCCCCAGCTCAATCTGCAACGCTTTTGTCCGGTCCATATATGGATTCTGATGGCGTTGACAATCCAAATGAAGATGCATTTGGAGAGCAGGTAGTGGATGAAAGTATCAATGGAATGTTTTTCGGCGATGGAATTATTGATAACGAGCGTTTGGGTATGACTAGATTTAACTATTTTAATAATTGTGAAACTGGAGCAAATCCAAATACTTTAGATCCTTACTATGCCGAAGACTATTATGCATACATGACTGGTTCTTGGTTAGATGGAACTCCAATTTCTTATGGTGGTACAGGACATTATTCAGGTGGCGCGGATACTTTGAAACCAGTCAGATTTGTATTTCCAGGAAATCCTAATACTAATACATATGGTTGGGGGGTAGATGGTGTTCCACAGGCTGCTTGGTCAGAAGAAACCGAAGGAAATCCTCCTGCAGATAGACGCGGCATGAGTTCAAGTGGACCATTTACATTTAATCCAGGAGATACTGCTTATGTTGATCTTGCTTTTGTGTCAGGAGTAGCAATTGGAGTTAAATCCAGCTCTATTGAAGTTATGCAACAATATATTGATGTTATTAGGTCAGACTTTGAATCAAATGTATTGCCTGATGGGTCACCGTTTTATATTACAGGGATTGAGAGTAGCAACGTACAAACAAGTTCTAATTTAAGGTTTTATCCAAATCCTGCAAACAATAGTTTAACGGTACAATGTGGCACTCAAACTGATTTCCAAATAGAGATTCTTGATATTCAAGGAAAAGTGTTATTAAAAGAAAACATGAATGGCAATTCACATGTTTTTGACATAAGCTCACTATCAGAAGGCGTATATTTTGTGAAAATTTCAGATAGTAAAAACTCTGAGACAAAGAAGTTGGTAATTCTGAGATAAATAAAACTAAATAAATTTGTAAAGGTGTTGCAATTTTTCGTAATTTTGCAACACTTTTACAATTAGGGGCTGACCTGGTTTAGACAGCAAGGTAAATGATTGTGTAAGCATGTCGGGCAATGTGAATAATCCCGTTAAACTTTTTTGCAAAACAACTAAAAGGCGCAGACAATTATGCTCTTGCTGCTTAATTGAATAAAGTAAATTAAGCTTAATTCCGACACTAGGTGTTGGAACAAGGCATCCCTCGATTGGACCGTCCGGTTCCGTTTCGATTCAGGGGTGGCAAAAAATACTGGAATAGTGATTCTGAAGCTTCGGCAGAAAAGCGAAATTTAAGAAGATACGGATTAAACTTGGGTGTTCGTTCCCGGGGTTTCTCCCGACAATCAAAGACGAAATAAACATGTAGAAAGCCCCCTCGTTTCTTGTTTATTTCGTCTTTGATTG
>CAZUQY010000254.1:0-4998 GCA_964622935.1 uncultured Bacteroidales bacterium
AACGAAAAGAAATTAGTAGCATTATTGAGAATGGAGTTAAGCTCGAAAGAAATATCTGGGATATTAAACATTTCTTCAAAGAGTGTTGATATGAATAGATATCGATTAAGAAAAAAACTAAATTTAGATAATGAAATAAATATTTTAGAATTTCTCAAAACAATCTAGCCTAATAATTATCTAGTATTCAAACCTTTTTCAAAGATTGTAGAGATATTTGTAGAGAGATAAAATTTTATAATATTATTTATCTAAAGTATCTTTGTTGCAGATTAAAAAATATATATATTATGAAGAATTCGATTTTACTTATTATTGGAATGCTTTTGAGTTATTGTTTAGCATTTGCAACTGATGCTCCATCAAACTTATCCCCATCAAATGGAGCAATAAATCAGCAAGTGGCCATTACTCTTGATTGGTCTGGAATTACAGGAAATACAGGTTATATTTATCAGGTAGATACGACATCAAGTTTTGATTCTCCATTATTTTTGGAGGCAAATACAAGTACAGATAATTCTCAGGCTTATATTTCAAGCCTATATTTTGGAACAAAGTATTATTGGAGAGCTGCAGCGAAAACTGCAATTGATACTTCTGTATGGTCTATATCAACAAGCTTTACAACAATACCTAGTTTTGTAAATACTAGTCCTTCTAATGGCTCCGTTAACCAGCCTACAGAGATCAATATTGATTGGAATGGAATAACAGGCAATAGCGGATATATTTACGAGTTTGATACAGTTAGTACATTTGATTCTCCTTATCTTTTAGAAGGAACTTCTGGAGTAAATTCTTCAAATGCGAATGTCTATAATTTGTATTTTGGAACAACTTATTACTGGAGAGCAGCAGCAAAAAATCTCGTAGATACTTCAAATTGGAGTTCTACATGGAATTTCACAACTATTGACCAAATCTATAATACATCTCCTTCTGATGGTGCAACAAATCAATATGTCAGTCTAAATATTGATTGGGATGCCGTAACTGGAAATACAGGATATTTATATAAATTGGACACATCTTCAAACTTTGATTCACCAATTCTTTATGAAGAAAATTCAGGAATTAACGCATCTAATTCAGATATCAACAATCTTCTTTTTGGAACAACATATTATTGGACTGCAGCTGCAAAAAACAGTATTGACACATCCCTTTGGACAATACCATGGAGTTTTACTACAATAAATAGTCTGAACCTTACTTCACCAACAAACGGAGCAACAAATCAAAATGTAACACCAACACTTGATTGGAGTACAATGACTGGCAATTCAGGATATTTGTATCAATTGGATACAAGCTTAAACTTTAATTCGCCTCTAGTTATAAATGGAACAACTGCCACAAATGTGTCGGAAACTTATGTATCAAATTTGTATTTTGGAACCAAATATTATTGGCGTGCCGCTGCAAAAAATACAGTTGATACAACAGAATGGTCTGCAACATGGAGTTTCACAACATTAAGCACTGTAAATAATTGGACTCCAAGCAATGGTGCAATAAATCAAAACACAACACTTTTTATTCAATGGTACGATATTGTAAATGATAATGGTTATATGTATCAAGTTGATACTTCACAGAATTTTAATTCCCCTTTATTTGAACAAGGGACAACAGCAACAGACGCAACACAAAAATACTTGACTGATTTATTTTTTGGTACAACATATTACTGGCGTGCTTGTGCGAAAAATGCTAATGATACATCAGAATGGTCAACAACATGGAGTTTTACAACATTAAGCACTGTAAATAATTGGACTCCAAGCAATGGTGCAATAAATCAAAACACAGCACTTTTTATTCAATGGGACGATATTGTAAATGATAATGGTTATATGTATCAAATTGATACTTCACAGAGTTTTAATTCCCCTTTATTTGATCAAGGGACAACAGCAACAGACGAAGCCAATAAATACTTGACTGATTTACTTTTTGGTACAACATATTACTGGCGTGCTTGTGCGAAAAATGCTAATGATACTTCAATCTGGACTGCAACATGGAGTTTTACAACATTAAACACTGTAAATAATTGGACTCCAAGCAATGGTGCAATAAATCAAAACACAGCACTTTTTATTCAATGGGACGATATTGTAAATGATAATGGTTATATGTATCAAATTGATACTTCACAGAGTTTTAATTCCCCTTTATTTGATCAAGGGACAACAGCAACAGACGAAGCCAATAAATACTTGACTGATTTACTTTTTGGTACAACATATTACTGGCGTGCTTGTGCGAAAAATGCTAATGATACTTCAATCTGGACTTCAACATGGAGTTTTACGACAATTTCATCGGTTTCCAATGTTTCACCTTCCAATCTAGCAACTAATATATCTATAAATCCTATTCTGGATTGGAGTAATATAATCGGAAACACTGGTTACTTATGTGAAATTGATACCGCTTTAAACTTTGATTCCGCATTACAACAGGAATATACAAGTGCAACAAACATATCGCAAACCAATGTCAGCGGATTACTATATGGGACTACTTACTATTGGCATGCAGCTGCAAAAAATGCAGTTGATACTTCTTCTTGGTCTCCAACATGGAGTTTTACAACAGCTTATGAATTAACAGAAGCTCCAGTTTTAGTTAGTCCAACAAATGAGAGTGAAGGAATCTCCTTTCCTAGCGTCTCGGTCGAATGGCTTGCAAGCACAGGAGCAGTTACTTATCAATATCAGTACAGCACAGATGAAAATTTTATTAACGGAGTTATTTCAAACACATCATCGCTAATAACCAGTTCGTGTACTGGATTATATCCTCACACAGTTTATTATTGGCGAGTACGTGGTGCAAATGCCAATGGATATTCTCCATGGTCAACAGTTTGGCAATTTACTACGGAAAGTGCAGATTTAGTTCCACCTGTTTTAGTTTCTCCAGCAAATGATGCAATTAGCATTAGCATTGATAATATAGTTCTTGATTGGAATTCTGTTTTTGGAGCTTCTGGGTATATTTTTGAAATAACTGAAGACATAAATTTTATCTCAGGTATAACTACCCAAATGGTAACAGAAACTTATAAAACAATTATTGGACTTGCTTATGGAACTCAATATTATTGGCGTGTGAAATCAACCGACGGAGTTGTTGAAAGTGATTGGTCAGAAGTATGGAATTTTACAACTGAGCTTAATGAGCTTGAAATGCCGGTACTTGTTTCTCCAGCAAATCTCTCTACAGATATTGATTTTACTTCAGTTACTCTAGATTGGAATTCAGTTACAGGAGCTTCTCAATATGTATACATTATAAGCACAGATAATAATTTTGATACATATCTTGAAATGGAAACAGTAATTCCAACCCAAGTTACTATTTTGAATTTAGAACCAAATACACAATATTTCTGGAAGGCGAAATCGTCTAATGGAATTATTGAAAGCGACTGGACAGCAATTTGGAATTTCACTACAATTGTTGAAACTTTAGAAGCTCCAGTTTTAATTTCACCAATAAATAATTCTACTGGAGTAGATGTTGTGTCGATAACTCTTGATTGGGCTGAGGTGACAGATGCACTAGAATATACTTATGAATATAGTACGGATCTAAATTTTGTTACAGATGTTATCACAGAAACTATTTCTGGAACTGAAAAAACAATTTTAAGTTTTATTCCTAACACACAATATTACTGGAGAGTTAAAGCTATTAACGGAACTGTTGAAAGTAACTGGTCAGAAGTATGGAATTTTACAACAGAACCTTTAACCCAATATACTCTTACAATAACTTCAAGCTACGGATCAGTTTTTGTAGATGGTGCAGAATACTTTGAACCAATAATAGTAAATGGAAATACTATTTTAAATCTATTTGCACAAGGAAATATCGATTTCCCATTTGCTTTCTGGACAGGAGACGTAACAGGTGATGAAAATCCTACTACAATACTAATGGATGCTGATAAATTTGTTACTGCTGAATATGTGGATGTTAATACTGAAGAATTTACATCAAACAAGCAAGGAATAAGTATTTATCCAAATCCAAGTAACGGAATTGTTAATATAGAAGCTTCTAATATGAATCAAATCAAGATTTTTGACATTACCGGAAAACTTATCTTTGAAAATTCAGAGATTAGTAATCATTATACGATAAATCTTGAAGGATATTCAAATGGCATTTACGTGATTGAAGTAATTTCAGAAAGTGGAATTTATAAAGAAAAAATTATCATAGAATAGCACCTTTGTTTAGTGGGGATTATTTCCCCACTAAATGAAGTGCTCCGGTGTATTCATATTCCTCTCCGTCAAATCCAATAGCTTTTATAATGTAATAGTAAACACCTGGAGAGGCTTCTGTTCCACCAGATATTTTGCCATCCCAACCAGCTTCATAATCCTGCCAGTTTTCCCAATGATACAAACTACGCCCCCATCTATTCACGATAGTTCCACTAAAGTTCATCAATGTTTGGGCTTTTACCTGAAAGTAATCGTTAGAGCCATCTGAATTAGGTGAAAAAATATTGGGGATTTCAATAAAACTCGAACTCTCTACAGGGATACAATTTTCAACATATGCAGTATCTCTACATTCCGGTAAATCCATGTTATAAATAACCAAATAAGGGTTAAAACAACCTGCCTCTGAATATTTATGTTCAATTATATCATCACAATTTTTCTGTATTTCGCCATCTCCAAAATGCCACTCACAACGTCTTGAAACATTATCAAATTCGGATGAATTCAAGAAAACGGCAATAGCTTCTGGAGCAACAAGAGTTTCGTTCATGTTATTGGTCAAAAGCTCAATTTCTGCATTCAACATCCCGATAGATTCTATCTCCAGTAATATTGTGTCCAAACAATTTGCTGTCCCAAATATCTCAATATAATATGCATAATTTTCATCATTCAATGTTAAGTAAGAACTAAGTAGTGTCAGAAAGAAAACTACCCATTTTTGCATTGCACGTTCAGAATCTTC
>CAZUQY010000255.1:0-4998 GCA_964622935.1 uncultured Bacteroidales bacterium
GAGAAATAATTTGGAGTACTTATTATGGTGGTTTACAATTTGAGGAATCATACACTTGCAGTGCTGACCAAAATGGTTCTATTTATCTGATAGGTGCAACAGAATCACAAAACAATATCTCAACATTAAACTCATTTCTCGGTGATCGAGATGCTTTTGTTGCAAAATTTGCAAACTGCAATTTCGAAATCAGCACTGATGAACAAATTACATTATGTGTAGGAGAAAGTGTCGTATTAAATTCATATACAACCAATGGAACTCCGATTTCTTATAACTGGTCACCTCAGAATGATGTAATTTGTTCAGATTGCAGTGCTGCTATTGCAACACCTACTGAAAATACAATTTACACTGTTACTGCAATAACAGGAAATGGATGTGAAAGTTCTGCAGATATTGAAGTTATTGTTCTTAAAAGTCCTGAATTACTATTTCCTAATAATGTGCAATGTGAAGGTGAAATACTACTTAATCTATTTCCAACAGAAGAATTATCAGCTGTTATTGAAATATACATTGATGGTTCAACACTAGTATACAATAATACTTTCGAATATTCGACGTTTAACAATCCAGTAAGTATTACTAACTTATCACCTGGCGATTACTCTATGTATTATCACCTGACTTCAGATGGAACAGATATGATCTGTCCATATACAGATGAATTTACATTATATGCTAATCCGACTGCTGATATTACCGGGGAAAGCTTCACCTGTGAAAACAACACTGTTTTAACTGCTACGGGCGGTGTTGATTACAATTGGGGTTCCGAAGGCTTAGGCTCATCTATATTAGTTACAGTTACAGATACATATTCAGTTATCGTAACTGATGAGAATGGTTGCACTGCGCAAGATGACTTTTATGTGGAATTAGCAAATGAGGCAAGTGAAATTACTACTATATTTACTGATAACAATCCATGTTCAAGTGAAGTTCAATTCTTAATTAATCCAGGAGGTAATTTCAGTGCATATATTTATAATAATAATGACGAGGAAGATGATATTGCAAACTATAGTTTTTCTATTGGAGATCCTCCAATTCCTGTTCCATTAGAACCTCTTCAAATTGAATATCCAGGCATATATAATTTGCATTTGGTTTCAAACACAACAGGCTGTATTTATGAACATGAATTTATTATTCCTGAAGCATGCCCCGAAATCACAGTTGAAAGAAATGCAGGTACATGCGTATACCCATATAACGGAACAATAGAGATCACAATAAGTGATGGAACTCCACCATATACAGTGTATCTAGGTCAAGATGGAGACATTGCTTCTACAGTGCACACTTTTACATCTCCAGGTACTTATATTATTGAACCAAATGAAAATTTCAGCCCTGATCTGTCATTTAATGTAATTGTAAATGACAGCGATTCTTATTATAATGAAGACTGGACAGTTCTTCAACCGGCAATGCATTTCCCATGGCCATCCGACAATGTGATTACAAATGATAATTTTACTGAATCATTGTATGAGGACATGATAATTTGTATTGGAAATGTGAACAATCAGACATTAAATATTACCCACGATGTAACATTTAAAAACTGTACTATTTATTGCGCAACAAATCCGTATGAAGATATTTTGGAAACCCAGTGGACAATCCAACAGGAAAACACTTTAAACATAGAAAAATCTACAATTACAAGCGGATGTCCTGATCATTTGTGGTACGGGATATTCACTCATGGGGATATTGTATATCCAATAAGCTATGAAGATCCTCATTTTGAGAATGATCCCGATTTAGAACCTGGTCAATTAATTATAAAGGATGGATCAAACATTATGTTTGCGCAAAAAGCTGCAACTGGCATTTATAATGCCGTGGTTCACATTGAGAATAGCAATTTTTTAAATTGTCCTGTCGGAGTGGAATTGTACGGTTACAGAAATCATTTAATTCAATACAGTAGCTTACCTGAAGTAAGCCCTCGTGCTTATGTTTATAAATGCGAATTTGAAACTAATGTAGAATTTATTGAACAGCCCGTTTCACACGCAAATATTTTCCATTGTGACAATATTAACATTTTAGGAAACAAATTTTCAAACCTTGTTCCGACTTATTTACTCTCGGGATCACAACGTGGTATAGGTATTATATCAAAGCATTCGAATATTACAGTTAAGGAATATTGTCCATATTTATCAATACCAGGAACCCTTTGTGGAAATGCAATATTGTCAACTTTTACAGGATTGTATTTTGGCATAACTTCTGTAAGCACAGAAGCTGTGACTGCAAAAATTGAGCACTGTCAGTTCTACAATTATGTAAAAATTGGTGTTTACCTACAAAATGTAACTGCTCCACGGATTACTTCAAATACATTTAATAGAGACTTCCCTGGGATACAGCCTAAAAACGCTGGTCTTTACCTTAAGGCTTGTACTGGTTATAAGATAGAAAACAATACATTTAACGAAGGAATGATAGGTATGGTTGTAAACAACTCCGGCCCAAACAGTAACGAAGTATACAGGAACCATTTTAACAACCCAACTACAGGGTTTCATGCATATTCAACAAACAGTAATAATGATGGTAGTAAAGGGTTGTTCATAAAATGTAATGATTATCATAATAACAGCGGTGTCCAAAATTATATTTTTGGTGGGAATGTAAAGAAAGAACAGGGACGTTTCAATACTGATAATCCAAATCTTAGCGTTTCTGCAGCTAACCTGTTCGAAGTGGAAAATACAATAAACGAAGGCGGAACAGCAATTCTAGTCAACAATAGCAGTAGTTTTGATTATAAATACTGGTGCAATGAAATCAATGATGGAGTAACTGACATTTCTAGTATCGTGTCTACTCAGGTATCTGTTGGTGAAACCGGGATTGCATTTGATGGAATTGAAACTTGTCAATCAAGTCTTACACCATTTAATATTGATTATGGTCATGAGATCTCAAGGAGAAAATCCATCATTGACAGTCTGGGTGATAATTATAACAATATAGTCGATGGTGGCAATACCGCAGAGGTTTTACAGAAAGTACAGATGCTTAAGCCGAACAACTTTAATAAAACCTGCAGCGAACTGCTTGAAATTTCGCCATATCTATCTGATACAGTGCTTGTATCTTTTATGCAAACTGGAGTTAATGGGCATGTAATTGCAAAAACCAACATTTTACTTGCAAACTCACCATTGCCACCAAATGCTTTTTCTGAACTTGACTATATGGACTTACCTGCTCCTCACAAAAACCATATCGAACAAATGCAGATTGGCACAAATGCTGTTGTGCTTCTTGAAGAGAAAATTGGCAACAATGAATTTGAAAAAAGCCTTGTAATGAATGAATACCTCAGGTACGGGCTTGATAATGACAGTGACCAGCTTGCAAAGGATTCTCTAATCAATTTCCTTGTAAACGATGATTATTTCGAATCTAAATGCCTGTTGATTCCTATACTGATAGCAGAAGGAAGATATGATGATGCTATTATACAGATAAACGAGCTCGAATATCTTGTAAGTATTCTGAATCCATCATTGCAGGAGGAATTATTTGAATTTGCCGAATTACAGGAGATTATTATTCTTGTTGATACATGTTCTACTTTGGATAGTTATAACAGTATTGTTGAAAATAATCTCACCCTGATAGAATCTATTGCATACAACAATTCGCACAGGGGAAGCAGCCAGGCCCAAGTCATTCTGAGCGAGGCAGGAATTGCAGAGTTTGAACCCGAGTTATATCTACCGGTTCAGGATAGATCACTTCGTTTTACATTTGCTGCCGAGGAGTTTGACGTAAACTTTGACATGAACGACCTTATAGAGGTTTACCCTGTGCCGGCTAGCACCGAAATTTGGATAGAATATCTAATAGTTAAAGATAACCCAGTAAGCAGGATTGAGGTGTATAATATCGAAGGCAAACTGGTCTTAAGCCAGCCTGCACGAAACAGATTTGGGGTGGAAAGGCTTGATATATCTCATCTAAGTGAAGGGAATTACATACTTAAACTTGGTGATTTTACAAAACAGATTAGCATTATTAAATAATTTAGTATATTTGTAGTAAGGGTGGTTTCCCCCTCTTACTACATTTTTATGAAAAAAGTTATAGTCATATTTTTCGTTTTAGCCAATTTATCTCTTTTCTCTCAAGATATAAACTTCAATAGAACTTATTCTGGAATTACACCTGGGCTTAGAAATGTCATTGTTGAGGATGATGGATATGTTGGGTTGGGATTTGATGTATATTCAGATAAACTTCGTATTTACATAATAAAAACTGATTTTTATGGAGATACAATATGGACAAAAACATACGGGGATACTCTTTCAGACTATTATCATGGAACTCGCAATTCTTTGATTTCTAACACCAATGGAGGATATTCTCTCGCAGGATTTAAAGTTGACGATGTAAATACGACCTGTCTGCTTGTAAAATTCAATAGCGACTTTGATACATTATGGACAAAAAAGTACTTCAACAATCCTGATTTTACAGTTTTCTACAATCATATTCAAACATCAGATGGTGGTTATGCCCTTGTCGGAAGTAATGATGAGAATGATCCTGACGGGGATGTTTTGTTGGTTAAAACTGACAATGAGGGCAATATGCAATGGTACAAAAAGTATGGAACCAGTGGTTATGATTCTGGTTTTTGTATATTAGAAACATCGGATAATGGTTTCCTTATAGGAGGGACTTGTGGACTTGGGCACACTGATGGTTATTTAATTAAAACAGATAGTGAAGGGAATCAGGAATGGACTGAAAATTATGGCAATCCTTTATATCCTGACGGAACTATATTTACAATAGTTAAAACCTCACAAAACGAATATATTATACCTTTAACAAGTTATGTAACTGACCCAATTTCGGAATCTTTTTACAATAGTAAATACAATATTATCAAATTAGATCCCGATTTTAACGAAGTATGGAATAAACAATACGGTATTCGTGCTGAATATACTTCTT
>CAZUQY010000256.1:0-4969 GCA_964622935.1 uncultured Bacteroidales bacterium
CACTTCCGTTATTTGTAAATATTGTTTCAAACTGGACTGTGTCTGTTGAAAATTCAAGTAAATCGGAGGGATCTGTTGTGAATGAGTCTTTGTTACACGAATTTAACGCAATAAGAATTACAAAACTTACCGATAAAATTACATAACTTATTATTCTTTTCACAATCAACACAAATCTTTTTGAGAATTAACGTAAATGTATCGGTCTTATTACATTCAAAATAATTATTTAAGTAAGAATATTTGATTTACTTAATCAGAATAACTGTTCCGCTTTCCTCTCTAGGTTTTCCGTTGAGATCAGAAAATGAGCAATACCATCTATAGATGCCATTAGATATCACAGGATCGCCTTTAACAACACTTCCATTATGCGAGCCATCCCAAGCCATACGATATGTGTTTTCTTCGTCAAACACATCTGTTTCAAACACCTTAATACCAAATCTGTCATAAATTACAAGATAAAACTGTGTTTTATCAATTCCATGACCGATAACATAGAACTCATCATTCAGTCCATCACCATTTGGTGTAAATGCGTCAGGGGCGTAGAAAGTAAATTCATCATGAACTCTGATTTGCTTAAAAGCAGTATCATAACATTCGTACTGATTTTTAGCAATCATCATAATCTCAAATTCTCCTAAGGCATTATAAAAATGTACCTGAGGCGTACTTGTCCAAAGTGTAGTTGATCCGTCACCAAAATCCCAAAAGTAAGTTTGTCCACCTTCGGTATAATTTGTAAATTCAACCATAGGATTAAATATTGAAACCACTTCTGGCATTCCAGAAAATTCGGCGCGTGGTTTTGGAAAGATTCGTATCATATTATCGTAATCCCTAACTCTTTTACAACCGAATTCAGACCATGCTGTAAGAGCTACATCATAAACACCGGTTTCAGAATATGTGTGTACAGGGTTTTTCTGAACAGAATATCCACCATCTCCAAAATCCCATAGATATGTTTGTCCTTCATCAGGAGTTGTCTCAGTAAAATAAAATATACCCGGAGGACATGATTCTGTATGATCTGCATAAAAGCCTACCTGAGGTAGAGGGTGAACAGTAACATAAATCGAATCCTTGTCTGTAGGAGAGCCACACTCATCACTAACTTCAAAATAGTAATACCCAGACTCTGGTGGATAAAATGTATATGGCATATTTACAATCTGGTTATTAATAAAGTCAATTGTATAAGGTCCTCCATTACCACCTTGAATCTCCATTTCTACATTAGTTGTTTCGCCAATACATATCTCGACAGGACTATTATTAGTATTAACAATATTAATCACAGGATTAACATTAACTGTGATATTTTGTATTGGACCAAAACATCCTCTATCATCAGTAACGATAAGTTGATAACTGGTAGTCTCAATTGGTTCTACTGTCATTGAATTGCCATACCAATTTGATTCGTCTGTACCTGTCCAAACAAAGTCGTAAGGTCCTAAACCTCCAGTAGCGTTTACTAAAGTTGTAAACGACTCACCAATACAAATTGTTCCTCCCCAAGCATTAGTAACATAAACAGCTTCGGGTTGATCAACAAATGCAGAAGCAACATGAGAACATCCATTAGCATCAGTAACAGTAACAGTATGTACACCGGCATAAATAGCTAAAGAATCTTCAGTACTACCACTATTCCATTGATAATTATAAAATTCGCCAAATTCATTTACAAAAGGAACTCCACCAATAACATCAACCTCAACAAATCCATCTGAATAGCCAAAACAAGTTGCAGGCCCTGAATTTGTAGTAAGATAAATAGTGTCAGATTCTGTTATTTCAAAATCTGTATCTCCAACACAATCATACATATCTGTTATAGTTAGAGAATATTCTCCGGCACAAATATTTTGCATATAATCTGATGTGCTTTCCCATGAATAATCAAATGGCTGAATACCACCTGTCACATCCAAAGTGGCAGAACCGGTACATTCTCCATGACATAATACATCAACAGTTGTAACATCAATAACTATTGGTTGACTAACAGTAACCGTAGAATTCTGTGAAGTATAAGTACAATTATTATCATCGACCACAGTCACTATGTAAGTGGTTGTAACTGCCGGACTAACTAAACGACTATCTGTATCCATTCCCGGAGAGTCACTCCAATCGAAAAGATATGGTTCTGTACCACCAGTTACTGTCACATTAATGTCAGCTTGTTCGCCAAAACATATACCTTGATTAGGTGTAACTGAATAATAGAATTGAGGTGGCTCAACAATAAATACGTTAGCAGTTCCAGTACATCCATTGACATCCTCAACAGTAACAGCATAGTTACCCGAAATCAGATCATAAATTGATTCTGTTTCTATAAAAGTACTCCAAGAATAATCATATGGTTCTGTACCACCGGTTACAACTGCAGTTGCCCATCCATCCACAGCATTTTTACAACTTATATCATCATAATCCATTGTAACATTAACAGCAGGTACTTCAATAACAGTAAAACAGAAAACATCCTGACAAGCAGATATATTATCAGTTGCTGTAAGGCAATAATCACCGGCACCCGACAATGTAATTCCTGCTGTAATTTGTCCTGTTGACCATTCGTACATATAATCTCCTGAACCTATAATAGCATTAAACAATGCACTACCTGTACTCCCTGCACAAACGGTAGGAGTATAAACAACATCAAATTCAAAATCACCACTTACAACAGTATAATCATCAGAATCTATACAAGTTCCATAAGTAGCGACACAAGTGTAAGTTCCGTCAGAAGCACTAATACTTTGTGATGTGCTACCTGCTGTATCATCCCAAAGAAAAGTAACATCTGCAGGATCTGCACCCATAACCTGTGCTGTTAAAGTCACAGGACCTGCACATGCATTTCCAGAAGGTGTAACAGAAACAACAAAACTACTATTATCTGCAATAATGAAGTTAATAACAGTATCGCCACATGTAGGATCATCATCCGTAACAGTAACAGTATAATTACCAGCAATCAGACCATTTTCGGTAAAACCAGTATTTACTGAGGAGCTCCATTCAACAGTTGGATTGCCTCCACAAGAAGAATTTACTGTAACAGTAGCCGAACCAACTTGACCACAGCCATTATCAACAGTTGCTAAAGTAACGTCAAATGTTCCTGGGTCAGGATCTATAAATGATGCAGCTATACCAAATGTACAAAGGGAAGTTCCTGCTTCGTAACTATAGCCATCCATTGCTAAAACATATAATCCAGGTGGCAAATCTTCAGAATAAACGACTGTTCCGGTACCTTCTCTGCATTCGTAATATGTTGTATTATTTGGAGGGTCGCTTAGAGGACTACCACCAATTCCTGTACAACTAGCACCATCCCATGAATAGACCGCAAATTGAATTGTAGGCTCTGATGGAATAAGTCCATCAACATCATTTGCCCAACATTCTCCAAATTCAATATTTATAGTTACAGGTTGAGGGTCAGTTGCTAATACCTCAAAAGAATAAAACACGACATTGTCTGTAGAAGACCATCCGCAATCATCCGGTGCTTGTATTGTTCCGGCAGGAGCTAATATATTACATCCTGCAGAAGATAATGCAGGAGGACTTGAACAATCTGATTCAGGAAGTGAAGTAAGTACAGATGCAGCAAAGAAAAATGACGTAACATCATTATCTTCTTCCCAAAGTCTGACATGAATTGTTTCACCCGGAACCAATCCAGTTATTACTTCCCATCTTATCTCATTATTTTGTAAAAAAGAATCTGGAGCATCAAAACAATCTAAAAGCGTAAGGCTACCACAATCACCTCTATATACAGCCATCCCAGGACCACAAGCAGGTGCTCCGGGAAGAAGTGGTGGCATTGCCATCATTGCAGCTGGAGCATCAAACGCATGGAAAGCCATCTCAGTAATTCCTGTAGGTACAGTAAAAGTATACCACATATCGTTTGTTGCTGCACCAAAACTTCCACAAGTAGGTGCTGGGGCATCAGCAGATGGAACTGCTCCATCTAAATTCACATTAGTAAATGCCATATCCCCGCAAGTGCCATAAACATCAATCGGAACATCAACTGCAGTTGCACAATCATCCTGCGAATAAGTAGAATTAAAAAAACCAATTAATCCGATTAAAAGAATGCTAGAAAGTAACTTTCTCATATTATAAAGTGTGTTTTTATGCTATAATTAAGCAAATTTAAAAAAATACTCTTAAAAATAACCAGAAAATCGTTAAAAAATAGGCCTTTATCAATATTTTTAAAGCATTTTTATTCGATTTCTGCTTTTAAGACTAAAAAAAGCTTCTAGGGTTGTCTCTGCTAAAGGTTTTTTTACATTATTTCGCTTAATTCAAGCCAGCGAAATTCTTTTTGCTCTAATTCAGATAACAAATCTCCAAATTTAGCCGACTTTTTCATTAAGTCATCCGAAGGTAATTCACCTGAATTTAACTGCATTTCCAATTCATTCTTTTTTATTTCTAATTCTGCAATTTCTTTTTCAAGTTTTTCAAATTCAAATTTCTCGTTAAATGATGGTTTTCGAACTTGGTTTTTCTTCTTCTCAACTTTATAATCCTGTTTATTCGTATTTTTTTTCTCTATTTGCTCATTTTTGTCTGATTCATTATTTTTAACATACATATCTGAATCGCGATAAAGAGTGTAATTTCCAGGAAAATCTCCAATTTCACCATTGCCTTTAAAAACAAAAACATGATCTACAATTTTATCCATAAAAAACCTATCGTGAGAAACGATAATCACACAAGCATCGGTTTGAGAAAGATACTCCTCCAAAACCTGCAATGTCATAATATCTAAATCATTTGTAGGCTCATCCATAATCAGCACATTTGGTTGCTGCATTAATACAGTACACAAGTACAATCTTCGCTTCTCTCCACCACTAAGTTTTCTAATAAAATTATGTTGCATTTCAGGTGGAAACAAAAAATACTG
>CAZUQY010000257.1:0-4968 GCA_964622935.1 uncultured Bacteroidales bacterium
ATAGATATTCATGAGGAAAATCTTGACTTTCAGAAAAAAGTAAAAGAAACATATTTAAAGGCGATAGAAAATGATAGCAGTTTTATCAGGATTGATTGTAGTGATAAAAAAGGAAATATGTTACCAGCAGAAGAGATTTCAAAATTGGTAATTGACGAGTTGGTAAAACAGAGTTTAATTTAGTAAAACATTTTGGATATGAAGGTATTAAGAAATTTTAGCAGAATTATTGTAGGTTTATTATTTATTTATTCAGGCTTTGTGAAAGTCGTTGACCCATTAGGCTCAGCATATAAGTTTACAGATTATTTTGTTGCGATGAATCTTGAGTTTCTTGGTGGAGCAGCTTTAACTTTTGCAATTCTTTTGTCTGCGGCAGAATTGCTTTTGGGGATTGCTCTACTATTTAATTTAGTCCCAAAAATCTCCTCTTGGGGAGTTTTATTATTTATGGGAATGTTTACTCCATTAACACTTTGGTTGGCAATAGGAAATCCAGTTCAAGATTGTGGTTGTTTTGGAGATGCGTTGATTCTTACTAATTGGCAAACTTTCTTTAAGAATCTTGTTATCCTTGTGTTTGTTGTAATTGTTTTTTGGCAAAGGAAGAAATTCAAACCAGTTTATGGTATGTTTTGGCAATGGAGTTTAGGAGTTGTGTTTACGATTTTTACTTTTTGGTTAATTTTTTATTGTTTAAACAATTTGCCAGTTATTGATTTTCGCGCATATCATATTGGCGCAAATATTACTGAGGGTATGATTGTGCCGGATGAAGAAAAAACTAATGTAGATGTTTATGAAAGTGTTTTTACATATGAGAAAAATGGTGAACAAAAAGATTTTGGAGTAGATCATCTTCCAGATTCAACATGGACTTTTGTAGATGCAGAGCATAAATTAATTAAAGAAGGATATCGTCCTCCAATTCATGATTTTACTATTGAGCCTGTTTATATACCAGGTTATAGTGCTGAACCAGCCGATGAAATTTATGTAAATCTTTATGATGCTCAGTTTTTTTATTCGAAAGATGGTGAAAATGAGACATTTACTGTGGAAAATCTTCCTGATAATACATGGATGTTTACAGAAATGTTTTACGAATCTGAATTGGACCCAGATTTTGTTAAACTTATTTATCTTGCTCCGTCAGGTGATGAGGAATATTTCACAGTGTATAATCGTCCATCTGATGAATACGTTTTTCTTGATGCGGAATATCCTGTCGAAAGTGTCGGCCCATCAATTCCTTACGGTGAAGATATTGCAGATATAGTTTTGGCTGATGATAATTATTTTTTTATTGCTGTGATGACTTATGTTGATGATGCAAAACCAAAGAATCTTGAGAAAATCAACGAAATTGCCGCGTTTTGTCAACAGGAATCATATAATTTCTACTGTCTTACTGCATCAAATGTTGAGGAAATAGAAGAGTTTATTAAAACAAATGATCCTATTTATGATTTTTATAATACAGATCCAATAACTTTAAAAACAATTGTTAGGTCTAATCCAGGGCTTTTGTTACTAAAAAAAGGTACAATAGTAGACAAGTGGTCGTCAAAAAATATACCTGATGTTAATGACTTAAGTAATGATCTTATGACAAGGTCTGTAACAATACATCAGGCAGAAGCAGAAAATACACTTACAATAACTTATGTATTAGCCTTACTATTGTTTATGGCTGTGTTCCATATCTTTTACACATGGTTGATTCAAAATAAATATATCAATAAAAATTAGATTATGAGAAAAAAAATTGTTGCCGGGAACTGGAAAATGAATACTCTTGTAAAAGAGGGAGTAAATTTGGCAAAAGATTTAAATACATATTTTAGTGATGTTGAACTGGATAACAATGTAAAAGTTATTATTGGAGTTCCATTTACACATATTGATGCATGTGTTAAAGCTGTAGATTTGAAAAAGATTTTGGTTGCAGCACAAAATTGTTCTCAGTATGATAGTGGAGCTTACACAGGTGAGATTTCAACTTTAATGATAAAAAGCCTAGGAGCTCAATATGTTATTGTTGGTCATAGCGAAAGAAGACAAATTTTTGGAGAAAACGATGAGATGATCTCAACAAAAGTTTCACAATGCCATAAGCAGGATATGTTCCCAATTTTATGCTGTGGAGAAACCCTTGACGAACGTGAACAAGGTGCACACTATGATATTGTAAAAAATCAATTGGCTAGTTCGCTAGTATATACAGACCAAATTAATATTTTAAGAACTATTATTGCTTACGAACCTGTTTGGGCAATTGGAACAGGAAAAACCGCAAGTCCAGAACAAGCTCAGGAAATGCATATGTTTATTCGTCAGACAATTGCTGAAATGTATAACCAAACAATTGCTGATCAGATTTCGATACTCTATGGCGGAAGTGTTAAACCCTCCAATGCAGCAGAATTGTTCTCACAGAATGATATTGATGGTGGGCTTATTGGTGGTGCTTCGCTAAAAAAAGAAGATTTTATTGAAATTTATAAGGCAATTTAATATGAACTATATAGAGTTGTCTATTGATATACCAGAAGAGAAAGAGTATGTTGCCGAAATAGTTATTGCATTTTTGGCTGAGCAATCTTATGAAAGTTTTACTGAAACTAAGGCTTGTCTTTTGGCATATATTTCCAAAGATTCATTTGATGAAAAGGAAACATCAATGCTGATGCAAGTTTATGGGTTACATTATTCGTTTAAAGAAATTGAGCAGCAAAACTGGAATAAGGAATGGGAAGAAAACTATCAGCCAATTGTAGTTAAAGACAAACTCGCTATTAAAGCACCATTTCACTCGCAAGATTTTGACACCGAACACATTGTGATAATCGAGCCTAAAATGTCTTTTGGAACAGGTCACCATGCAACTACTTATATGATGTGTGATTTATTGTCTGAGTATTCCTTGTCTGAAGCCTCTGTTCTAGATATGGGTTGTGGAACAGGTGTTCTGGGGATTTATGCGTCATTACTTGGAGCCGATTCAATTATTGCAATCGATATTGATGAATGGGCATATGAAAATACAATAGAAAATGCTGTCCGAAATAGTGTAAATAATGTTACTGCAATTAGAGGCAATGTTTCTTCGATACCACAGAAGCATTTCGATTTTATTCTTGCTAACATTAATCTTAATATTTTAAAAAAGGACATTTCGCAATATGCTAAATGCATGTCGTCGGGATCTATACTGATGTTGAGTGGTTTTTTTGAAACCGAACTCAATCAGATAAATAAAGTATGTAGTGATAATGGTTTGTTTTTTGTAAAAAGTATTACCAGAGATAATTGGATTGCATGCGAATATAAAATGTAGATTATGAAAAAAATATTGTCAGTTCTTTCTTTTATGCTTTTTACAGGAATGGTTTATTCTCAGGTTTTTCCTGAGGATATTGAGAAATTTTCCCGTTCATATAGTCAGGAATTAGGTTATACCGGGGAGCTTCGATCACATGCAAAAAGCATGAGTAAAGAATTTAACGAATTTTGGGAAACAGATAGTTTAACTCCTGAGGAGAAAATCCAGTTCATTAATACTGCTAATATAATGGCTTCAAAGGGATGTAAAGGCTATCCTGATTTTGTAGCTTACACTGAGATAATGTTGATTTTTAATCGAAAAAATTTCGATAAAGGTCAATATGATGATTATGAAAAGGCATTACTTCAATTACTTAATGATGGTAAAAGACCAAACTTGAAAGACATTTCTGAATACTTGTTAAATATTGATGCTCTTTTAGTACAAGATATAATTTCAAGAACCGCAAGAGCACACTGGAAAGCTGAAAATAGTTCCTTTCTGATAGATTTTGATAAAGAACTAAAAATCACTTTTAGTAATATAAATCTTATTGGTTATAAGGGTGTTGACAGCCTTAAAATCTACAATACAGATGGAGTATATTATCCAATGCAAAATAAATGGAAGGGAAAAGGTGGTATTGTTGGTTGGGAACGTGTAGGATATGGCCTTGACAGTATTCAGGCTAAATTATCAAACTATTCTATTGACATGAGAAATGTTACTTATATTGCCGATTCTGTTGTGTTTTCAAATTCTATGTTTTTTAAGCAACCCCTCATGGGAAAACTAATTGACAAAGCTGGGAATCTTGATAATCCTTATAAATCAGATTATCCGAAATTCACAAGTTATACTCAGCATTTTGAGCTCAATAATATTGTTCCAGGAGTCGATTATGAAGGTGGTTTTAGTATTCATGGTTCCAGCTTTATTGGAAGTGGAACAAAGGACGAGCTCGCAAAAATGACGATTACTAAGAATGACACTATTTCACTCGAAGCATTTTCAAAGGCCTTTTATATTGACAGCAAAATGATTGTGACCAATGATTGTGCAATTATTTTAAGACTCGCCGATGATTCGATTTATCATCCCAATCTGACTTTTAGATTTCACAACACAATAGGATTTCTTGAGTTAATAAGAACAAAAGAAGGAATGTCAAAAGTGAATTTTTCAAATTCTTATCATCGAGTGACAATGGATTTTACTTGGATGAAATGGTTTATAGAAAAATTTAAAATAGACTTTACAATGATAAAAACTCCCGGAGTACCAAATGAAGTGCTTTTTGAATCTTCGGATTATTATACATTGTCGAGATATGAACAAATTCAGAAACGTGACCCGCAGCACCCCCTAGTTGTTATAACAGGCTTTGTAAGTTCTTGGGCAGGATATCCGGAGTTTTACCTAAATGATCTTGCAAAATATATGGGATATAGTCCTACTCAAGTTGTCCAAATGATACTTTCTCTTGCCTATCAAGGTTTTTTAAGCTATGACCCTGAGACAGAGTTGATAAAAGTGTATCCTGAAGCTTGGAAAATGATAGAGGCACATAAAGGAACTAAAGATTCGGATGTAATTCAATTTTATTCAAAAACAGAAGGAGATACTCCAAATGCGGAATT
>CAZUQY010000258.1:0-4938 GCA_964622935.1 uncultured Bacteroidales bacterium
AAGGTTTGATTGACGGGTTCCTAATTACTTTGTTTTCTAACTTATACACAAGATTGTTAATGCCACTTAAATTATTCTCTAAGCTAAGATGTTTTATAAAATCAGTAAGGTCTTTTTCCGAAGTTCCAGTTAGGACAAAATCGCAATATGGTTTTTCGATTATTTTATTAGTAAGTATATTAGCTGCCAATCCAGTCCATAATATCGGAATATTGTATTTTGATTTAATCAATTCCGAAATATTCAGTCCGTCAAGATACTGTCTGCCGATGGTAATGGATGTGTATTTAATAATTGTACTGATAATAACGAGAATTATCTCAGTATGGTTTGTTTCCAGTGTTTTGTGGATGTCATTTGTTCGAGAATCGCATAATAGTATTTCAAATCCGGAATTATTTAATGCCTTTGCCTGAATAAATATTTCATAAGGTGGAGTAAAGTTATATCCACTTGTATCTGGGAAATATATTAGAATTTTTTTGTTGTTCATAAAGTCATTTGAAATAATTTATATTAAAATGTTCCAAAGTCTTTAACGTCTCTGTTAACACGGCTTCCTGCCGGGATAAAAACATTTTTTCCAATTTTGAGGTTTGGGTATATAATGGATGATGCCCCAATGTACGTTTCGTTGCCTATTTTGCATGGCCCAACAATAGAGCATAAAGGACTAATATTTACAAAATCACCAATAATAACTTCATGCCCGATGACTGTATTGGCGTGAATAAAGCACGAATTCCCAAATTTTACATCAAATGAAATTGTTACGCCTGGTTGTAAAATTGAAGCAGTCTCTTTAATTATAGAAAGACTATTATAGCTTTGTGCGATAATATTTTTTGGAACACCACCAAGTCCAATCATTCTATCAAACATTTTTTTCCTTAACCTAGGATTTCCAATAGCAATGCAGAATTCGGGATTAATAGTAAGTTTTTCAACTAATTTTTCCTCAGTTTTTACTACGATGAATTTATTCCAGATTAAATCTGAACATTTGGCGTCATCATCAAAAAAAATAATGTCATCCGAACATTGTTTCATGAATATCCCAGATGTTTCTTTACCTGCCGAGCTTGCACCAACTATAATCATATACTATAAAATGTACTTATACAGTTGCAAATATAATCAATTTCCTCGAAACTTAAATCGGGATAGATAGGCAGGCTCAGCACTTTATTTTTCATACTAATTGCAATTGAAAGGTCGTGCTTAATAAACGAGTAATTTTTTAAAAGTATTTGTTCGTGAAGCAATGGATTATAATGTACTCTTGTCTCGATACCACATGAAGCCAAATGTTTTTTGAGCAAATCTCGGTCATTGGCTAAAATTAAAAATTTGTGAAAGGTAGAGGTGATTTTATTTGAAGGAAAAAAACATTTGATTTGCTCTATATTATTCAGACATTTATAATAGTAGGTTGCCTTTTCAATCATCAGATTAATTGTTAATGGCAAATCTTCTAATTGAAGGTTTATTAATGCAGCATTAAGAGCTGGTATTTTACTGTTATAACCCAGCATTTCAAATTCATCATTTTCGTTGCGGCCATGATGAATAAGTTTTAAAATTTTACTGTAATAATCGAAATTATCGGTTAAAACTGCTCCACCTGTGCCAAAAGCCGAAACGATTTTTGTAGGGTCGAAGCTTATACAACTTATATCTCCAAAGCTTGCACCTGGCATATTGCCATATTTTGACCCAAGAGCCTGAGCAGCATCTTCTATTAGAGCAAGATCGTATTTCGAAGCTAAAGTTTTTAGCTTTTCAAAATTTATGCAGGATCCAAAAAGCTGAACAAACACAATTGCTTTTGTCCGTTTTGTGATTAAACTTTCAAGATTATTACAATCCAACATCAGATTATCTGGATCAATGTCAGCAAAAACCGGAATCGCATTGCACATTAATATCGGGCTTAAACTGGCGATATATGAGAAGGTTGGTAAAATAACTTCATCACCTTTCGTTATTCCGGCCGATTTCAATGCGAAAAACAAAGCATCAGTGCATGAGCTGGTTGTAATAGCATATTTTTTGTTGCAAATGTCAGCCAATTTGCTTTCAAGTTCCTCAATGTTTTTATCCCTTATAAATTTTCCTGATGACAAAGTTTCATCAACAATACTCATTATTTTATCTTTGTTGTTAAGATAAAATGAATTAAAGTTATTAAATGGAATTTCTTTCATTTTCTAGACCAAATATTATATTTAAAAATACACCAAATTGCTCGTATTGCATCTTTATAACCTATCTTCTTACCTTCACCATAAGTTCGACCATAATAAGATATCCCAACTTCAACAAATTTGATGCCTTTTATTCGGCTGAGCTTCGCAGTTATTTCAGGTTCAAATCCAAATCGGTTTTCCTTTAAATGCATTTTATTTAATAAATCAGTATTAAAGGCTTTGTAGCAAGTCTCCATGTCTGAGAGATTTAGTCCGGTGAGAATATTCGATAAAGTAGTGACAAATTTATTTGCAATAAAATGAGAAAAATATAAAACTCGTTTAGGTTCAGAACCTTGAAATCTGGAACCGTAAACAACATCTGCTTTATTTTTAAGTAAAGGATTTATTAATTTGAAATATTCTGTTGGGCTGTATTCTAAATCTGCATCCTGGATAATAATGATTCCTCTCTCTGTTAGTTCAAATCCTTTTCTCAGGCAATATCCTTTTCCATAATTTTTTTTATTTCGAATTAAATGAATGTTCATTTCAATTAATTCTTTTTTTGCCCTTTCAACTTCTTTAGCAGTTTTATCTGTTGAACAATCGTCAATAACAATTACTTTCAACTTATCAATAGAATCTAGTTTAAGCATATCGATTTCTTTTAGAACTTCGAAAATATATGATTCTTCGTTGTAAGCAGGAATTATAATATTTAGAGTTGATTTGTACACAAACATATCTTTTTATAAATAATAAGTAAAAATAGTTGAATTTATAAAATTATGATTATAAAAATGGAATTTATTTATTAACCGATAATGATGACTCTTGTATATTCTCAACAAATGTGCTATTTTTACAAATAATTAAAAATAAAAAAATGGAGTTCTTGTATTATTTCAGGCAATGGCCGGGGAGTCCTTTTCAAAAAATTGTCAGAATATTTAATATGGCTTATTATGAGCTTAGGCGTATCTTGACTGGGCGTATTTATATTGCTGAGTTTGATTTAACTGACGATTGTAATTTGAGGTGTAAACACTGTTTCCATTTTCGTGATAATGATTATATCCGAAGAGAACAGAAGTCTATTTATGATTGGGGAAGAAAATTTATTGAGTTAAAGAAAAGTGGCATTCGTAGGGTTCTTTTAATAGGAGGGGAGCCTTCTCTTCGGCTTGATGTTATTGAGGAGGCAAATAAAATATTTAAATATATTGATATTTGCACTAACGGGACTTATAGAATTGGAGATTATTTCAATCAAAGAATTTTTGTGTCGGTTGACGGAGTTGAAGAATACAACGATTCTGTCAGGGGAAATGGGGTTTTTAAAAAAGTAATGGAAAATTATAAAAATGATAAACGAGTTATCTTAAATATGACTATTACTAAGGATAATTGGCAACAATTGGATTACGTTTTAAATTTAGCTGTAATAAATGATATGATAGGAGTCTCATGCGATATTTACACACCTTCGCCAGATCATTTAAAATCTGATTCTTTATATTTAAATGAAAGCATACGAGAGGAAATATTATCTGAATTCATAAAAATGAAAAAAAAATTTCCCAAACATTTTTTAATGAATAAACGTGTAATAAAATGGTATAGAAATCCAAATCATTTAAACAAACCTTGCTATTGGAGACAGGCGGTTAAACATTATAACCCTCAGCTAGAAGAGAGACCAGGCTGTGTAGCTTTGGATTGTACTAATTGTGGATGCTTTGCTCAGGCAAATTTAAGTTTGTTCAATATGTTTTTATCAAAAAAATAATAGAAAGCACTTTAATAACTATTTGTCATGCTTTTGAAAATAAAATTGGACAATTCTTACAAAAGCTTCTTTAATGTTATATAAGTCTACTTTGTTTGACAACCGTTTTATGTGCTTAAAAATAATGTATGGATGAAAATAGAAATCGATCCAGAATTTTTTAAAGTATTTATAAATGTCTTTTTCCGGAAAATTGTCTAATGTTACAATAGAAGTAGACCCAGTATATTTTGACCAATCCATTGTTTTTATCCTATTATTTTGTTTTGCCCATTTGAAAAAAGGAGTGCCGGGGCCTGGAGTCGCAATTAAAACATTTATAAAATCGGGTTTCAGTTTTCTTATCATTTTGATGGAATTCCAGCACGCTTCAGGACTATCCCCGATATTTCCGACCATCATTGACAGTCTGACTGATATTTTAGCTTTTTGAGTCATTTTTATTGCCTTTATGGCCATTGCACTATCTGTATTCTTTTTTATTTGTTTTAAAACATCGTCATCAAACGACTCGATTCCGAACATCAGTTGATGACAACCTGATTTTTTCATGATAATCAAAAGTTCTTCATCTATCCGATCTACTCTGGTATAACAATGCCATGTAATATCAATTTTGTCAGCCAATAAGATTTCACAAAATTCTATCGCATTATTTCTAAAAGTAGTAAAAGTATCATCCACAATAACAAAATCAATTATTCCGAAATTTTCTTTTAAGTATAGAATTTCTTTTATCATTGCTTTGGGAGACTTCTGATAGCTGCTAGACCCGAGAGTTTTTGTGCAAAAAAAACAATTATTTATGCATCCTCTGGAAAAACTGACAATAAAAGAAGGCAAGCGTATGAAAGATCCGATAGGAGGACGATATTCTTGCATCTTTAACAAATCGTATGCTGGCATAGGTAATGAATCGAGATTGGCGATGCGCTTTCTGGACTCATTTATTATAAT
>CAZUQY010000259.1:0-4926 GCA_964622935.1 uncultured Bacteroidales bacterium
AGCCAAGAATTCAAACACTTATTGCTGTTCGTGCAGGTGCTAAAAATGATCCTCGAGAAACAACAGGACTTGCTCACTATTTTGAGCACATGATGTTTAAAGGTACTAGCAAAATTGCTACAATGGATTGGGAAAAAGAGGGAGCTTTAATTAAGGAAATATCAGACAACTTCGAACTGCGTTGTAATACAGAAGATCCTGCTGAAAAGGACAGGATTTATGTTAAGATTGATAGTCTTTCAACTCTTGCATCAAAATACGCGATTGCCAATGAATATGATAAAATTTGTTCCGTTATTGGCGCTACTGGTACTAATGCATGGACTTCATACGAAGAAACTGTCTATGTAAACGAAATCCCTGCAAATGAAACAGAAAGATGGCTGAAAACGGAATCCGAGAGGTTCGAGAATCTTGTTTTACGTTTATTCCACACTGAGTTGGAAACTGTTTATGAAGAATTTAATATGATTCAAGATAGAGATTCACGTAAGACATTTACTAAGCTAATGGAAACATTGTTTCTGAAACATCCATATGGAATTAATGTGATTGGTAAATCTGAACATATTAAAAATCCTTCTATGGAAAATATTATGCAGTTTAAAGCTGATTATTATGTTCCAAACAATATGGCTATCTGTATGTCAGGAGACCTTGATCCTGAAAAAACAATACAGCTAATCGATAAATATTGGGGAAATATGAAGTCAAATGAAGATATACCTGAATTTACTTATGAAGAAGAAGATGTAAGAACAAAGATTGATGAAATTGACGTTTTTGGTCCAGAAAGAGAATCTGTTTCTATTTCATATAGAGCTCCAGGTAATAAAACCAAAGAAGCAAAATATTTAACAATGATAGGAGAGATACTAAGTAATGGAAAAGCTGGTTTGATGGATCTTGACCTTGTGAAAAAGCAAAAAGTTATGTCTGCATATGCTTATGGATGGGCAATGAACGATTATGGTCTTTTTCAAATGGGGGGCACTCCTCGTCAAGACCAAACACTTGAGGAAGTACAGGATCTTCTATTAGCAGAGTTGGATAAAATTAAAAAAGGCGAATTCGATGAGTGGTTGCTTGAAGCTATTGTCAACGAAATGAAACTCCAGAGGATTAAAGCAGTTGAAGGTAATTCTATTGCGTATTATTTTGTTGATGCCTTTATTAGTGGTAGACCTTGGGAAGAAGTCGTTTTTGAAGTTGAAGAATTCGAGAAAATCACAAAACAAGAACTTGTTGATTTCGCAAATGAATTTTTTACTGATAGCTATGTTGCAATATACAAACGTCTTGGCGAAGACAATACTGCAGTGCATATCGAAAAGCCAAAAATCACACCTTTGAACATAAACAGAAATACTGAGTCAGAATTTATGACAGAGCTTAAAAATATGGAGCCAGAAGACATTAAACCTGTTTTTGTTGATTTTAAAGATAAGATTGAAACAAAAAACATAGTTGATGGACTTGAGTTTAATTATATTAAAAACACATCAAATGAATTGTTTAGTTTATACTATATTTTTGATATGGGTAAGGATAATAATAAACTTCTTCCAATTGCAATAAACTATCTTAAATATCTAGGAACAAAAGATAAAACTATCGACGATTTGCAAAAAGAATGGTTTCGTTTAGGAATTAACTTTAATGTATCGACTGGAGATGATAGATGTTATGTTTATGTGAACGGACTAGACGAAAATCTTGAACCTGCAGTTAAACTTATGGAAGAAATATTTGCTGGCGTTCAGTCTAATCCAGAAGTTTATAAAGATTATGTTGATGGAATGATTAAGTCACGAAGCGACAACAAATTAAATAAAAATGCCATCCTTTGGGGAGGATTGTATAATTACTCTGTTTACGGAGACAAATCATCTTTCACTGATATTGTAGGTGGGGAGGAACTTCGTAATCTGGATCCAGAAGTTCTCACTGGACTCATAACTGATTTGTTGAATTATCAGCATAAAACATTCTATTATGGACCCAGAGAATCAACCAAAGTTGTTGATTTATTGAAAGCAAATCATAATGTGTCTGGTGAATATAAAGCAATTCCTGAATCTGTAGAATATCCTGAGCTTGATTATAATTTTCCAAAAATCCTCTTCGTTAATTATGATATGGTTCAATCAATGATTGCTGTTGTCTCAAAAGATGTTGAATTTGATAAAGGCTTGATGCCAATAGCTTCTATGTTTAACGAATATTATGGTGGATCAATGTCAAGCATTGTCTTTCAAGAAATTCGCGAATCAAAAGGACTTGCTTATTCAAGTTATGCAGGTTATCGTCAAGCTAACGAAAAAGGAAAAGCAAACTATGTTTTTGGATTTTTAGGTACTCAACCGGATAAAATGAAAGAAGCTCTTGATGCTTTAACGGGATTACTTAATGAGCTTGCATTATCAGAAGAATCTTTCGAAAACAGCAAAGAGGCTCTTATTAAACAATATAATACCGATAGAATTGTAAAACAGAATATTTTCTGGACAAATGAAAGCAACAAAAAACGTGGAATAGATTATGATATCCGTAAAGATATTTATGAAAACGTTCAGAATTATGACTTAGATGATGTAGAAGCGTTTTTTAACGAACACATTAAAGGAAAAAAATATGATATTCTTATTATTGGAAATAAATCTAGAATTGATTTTAACATACTAAGAAGTTATGGTCAGGTCGAAGAACTTAGTTTGGAAGAAGTTTTTAATTATTAAACCAAATTGATATTAAAAATAACGGGAGGATTTGCCTTCCGTTATTTTTATTCCATATTACCCATGAAACAGCGCGACTCTGATTGCGTTGGTATGGGTAAAATCACTATCTTGAATTTAGTACTGAGGTTTGGATAAAAAGAAAAAGCCTCGCTTAGCGAGGCTTTTTCTTTTGGGTGAAAGATGGGGCTCGAACCCACGGCCCTCGGAACCACAATCCGATGCTCTAACCTACTGAGCTACAATCACCATTATGAGGATGCAAATATACAACCTGTTTTTTTATTCTGCAATAGTTTTGGTTAAATTTCGAAAATATTGAATTCGAAAGATTCAATTATAGGATTTGACAAAATCTTTTTACATAATTCGTCAATTTTATTTGCTGCATCGGTTTTGTCTTTTGCTTCGAGTTCAACATCAATATGTTTTCCAATACGGATGTTTGTGATAGTTTCAAATCCGGTTTTCTTTGCACTGTTTGATACTGCTTTTCCTTGTGGGTCAAGTAAAGCCTTAAGTGGCATAACATTAATTTGAGCGATAAATTTCATTTTATTCGTGGTTTTTTCGTTATCAAAATTTGCTTCAAAAATGAGAGGGCAAGATATAAAATAATTGTAAATCCTATTCCTAAAAAATTAAATATTATTAACAAAATAACACCTCCGATGAGTAGTAGCAATTGCCAGTAAATTTCACTTAGTTTAAAAGATTTAATTTTTAGAGACATTAGTCTTATGTTGGAAACCATTAGCAATGATAATACAACACTTATAATTGTAAAACTTAAAGGCTGAAGTAAGAATATACTTAATACAGTGTCGTAATTAAAGCAATAATACGAAAGAGAGATGATAAATAATGCTGTGGCAGGCGTAGGGAGACCTTTAAATTCTGTTTTTTGATCCTGATCTATGTTAAATTTGGCTAATCTAAGTGCTGAAAATATTACTAAAATCAATATAGAATAGGCAAGTATTTTATGGTCGTGATTTTTTATAAGGAATAAATTATAATAAATTGCTGCAGGAGCAAGTCCAAAACTAATTAAATCAGCAAGAGAATCAAGTTGTTTTCCAAATTCAGAAACAGCATTTAATAGTCTGGCTGCAAATCCGTCTAAAAAATCAAAAATACTGGCAATAATGATTAAAACAGCAGCACTTTCTATTTCCCCTCTGAATGCTAATATTACTGCCATTGTGCCCGAAAAAAGATTAAGAGAAGTTATTATTGAAGGAATGGTTTTTACTATCTTCATAATTGAGAAAATCTTTTTATAGATGTTTTAATGTTCAGATTTTTAATCTGATGAGTGATTTTTTTTTTAAGTTTAGCAATATTTAACAATTAATGTTGTTATTTTGTTATATGATAAATGTATCATTTATGAAACTTAGAACAAAAGTACTAATAATTCTTATAATCGCTGCAAATTCTTTGTTGGGACAGATAGCTCCAAAGTATAGCAATGAGTTCTTGGCAATTGGTGTAGGCGCGAGAGCTTTAGGAATGGGAAACTCAGTTGTGGCATCTGTGGATGACATTAATTCTGTTTATTGGAACCCTGCTGGTTTGACAAAGCTGGATAAGCAAATGGAAATTGGGGCTATGCACTCTGAATATTTTGCAGGTGTTGCAAAATTTGATTTTATTGGCGTATCATACAAAATTGATGAGAATTCTGCAGCAGGAATATCAATGATTCGATTTGGAGTTGACGATATTCCTAACACATTAGATCTTGTTGATAGTGATGGTAATATCAGATATGACAGAATTTCGTCTTTCTCTGTTGCTGATTATGCTTTTTTGTTTTCCTATGCTAGAAAGCTACCCGTTGATGGGTTAAGTTTGGGAGGGAATGTGAAAATAATTAGACGTAACGCTGGTGATTTTGCTGACGCTTGGGGATTTGGATTTGATCTTTCTTTAATGTATGAAACCGGAAATTGGAAAATCGGAGCTAATTTACGAGATGCAACTTCAACTTTTAATGCATGGAGATTTAATCAGGAATTATTACGTGATGTTTTTGAAGCAACAGGAAATGAGGTTCCAGAAAATGGACTTGAATTAACTTTACCGAGATTATTGCTTGGTGTAGGATATAAATACAATTTTACTGATAAATTTAGTTTATATTCTAATAGGTCTTAATACAACAACTGATGGAAAACGAAAT
>CAZUQY010000260.1:0-4916 GCA_964622935.1 uncultured Bacteroidales bacterium
TATTCGAAGGATCTCCAAATTTTTGTTTTATTGTTTTATTTGCAAATAGAATTTCATATGTATCCATATCAGCTACGTAAACCGGTTCGTCAATAGCATCAAAAATTGCTAACATTCGTTCATGTGCGTCTTTAGCTTTTTTTTCAGATGCTATTCGTTCAGTTAAATCTCTAACTGCTACAACCCTTATGATGTCCTCATTATGTTTAATATTCATTGCCTCTATCTCAATCGGCAATATTGAACCATTTTTGCGTTTTGCTCTGACCCTGTATGGTTTTGCAATTTCTTTGATTATCATTTCTTTGGCAATATTCCAATCTTCCTCTATAATAAAATCAAAAACATTCATCCCTTTTATATTCTCATTTTCGTAGCCAAGTATTTTTGTAATTGAAAGGTTATAATCTTCAACTATGCCGTTTTTATGAATTAAAATACCCTCGAAAGTTAGATCTGTAAGCAATTTGTTTCTTAACTTACTCATTTCTAAGTTTTTTTGAGTTTCAATTTTATCGCTTATATCAAAGAAAAATGTGTCAAAATAGAATTTTTCAGGTGAGGAAACAGTAATGGTGAAGGTTTTTTTAAGTGGTTCAGAATATTGATCAAATTGTTTGTTGCCACCATTTAGTGCAATTTCTCCATAGAATTTTATCCAATCAAATTTGTCTGCTTTGATATCTGGTACTATGTCAGTTACAAGTTTACCAATAATATCCTCACTTTTTAGTCCAGTCAATTTTTTAAATGCCTCGTTAACTTCAATATACTTGTAGTTAATGGGATTGCCCTCTTTGTCAGTGACAATTTTATGAAGTGCATACGCAAATGGAGCTTTTTTAACTAGGCTTTCGTAAAAAGTTTCTTTATTCATAAATAATGAGTTATATCAGTACCTTGATTTAACGAGTAAATCTTGTGAAAGTTACGCAATAAAGAGTTTCTGCGCCTTCAATAAGGTTTACTGAGTTATATTTGATTGTAGCGTAAAATAATATTTTTCTTAATGTTTTATAGGTGTGAAATAAACTAAGCCAAAATTAAATTGGCTATAAGGAATGATTGAATTTGCTTAATTCTGCATTGGAATATCCATAATTAATATCTTGCTTCCTTTCGTAATAGTTAATTTTATTAATTCTGTCTCCCAAATTCCAATACCATCACGCTTTGAAAGTATTTCTCCTTCAATTTCAGCATTATCTTCAATTAAGAAAATGTATATTCCGTTTCCAGATTTCTTAATCTTATAATTTATTTCTTGATTAGTATTATAGTTCCCTAAGCTAAACCATGCATTTTGATGTATCCATGTTCCTTCATCATCTGGATTGGGAGAAACAATTTGTAATAAATTATTATTCATTTCATTTTCAACCAGATTTATTTGCTGGTATCTTGGTTCAACATCTTTTGTTTTAGTAAATACCCAAATTTGTAGTATTTTTGCTGCAATATTATTATTTGCATTAAACTCAGAATGTAAAATGCCAGTTCCTGCGCTCATTACCTGAACATCGCCAGTATTTATAATACCATGATTCCCCATGCTATCTTTATGTTCTAATGCTCCTGAAATTGGTATAGTAATGATTTCCATATTATCATGGGGATGAGTTCCAAAACCCTCTCCACCTTCAATTATGTCATCATTTAATACTCTTAACACTCCAAAATGAACCTTTTGTGGGTCGTAGTAATTTGCAAAGCTGAAAGTATGCGTTGCTTTTAGCCAACCATGATCGGCAAAACCTCTATTATCTGATTTATGAATTATTTTTCCCATTGTTTTTCTTTTCTATTTGTAGAATAACAATCAGACGGTAAATTAGTTTTTGAACATAAGCTTTATTTTACCTTAATTTCCATACTTTTTGTAACTATATCCACCTCATCCATTTCACTATAATTGATAGTTATATAGCCTTCTTTGTTTGGAGTTTTACTAATAACATCAACACCTTCTTGCCATTGATTGTAATAAGTTGAAATAGGTTCCACAAGGTATTCCCATTTGCCGTCTTTAAGTGTATAAACAAAATATGCTTTCCAGTAACTTGTCCACCAGTCTGGTAAAATACCTATTTCGTCCGATCCGTCATCATTAAGATCGCCCTCGTTTATAGGATAACCACCTATGCACATTTCTAATTCAATTGGAGGGATTTTTTTGTTAGAAAATTCAATAGTGCAATTACAATCGCCAACACATTCCCCATAACTATTTTCATTTTGATTATCAGGGAATTTTGGTTTAATTAGCCACATATATTCCTGAGCTCCGTCAGAATTATAATCTCCAGAAATTCCTCCTTTCGATAAATACATTTTTTCAATGTTCTCATCAGTTATTAAATCACTTTCAGCACTTATCTTCCATCCTGTTTTTGATTTTGTGAAGATGAGGTAGGAGGGGTAGTCAAATGAATCTCCATTTATTGTGGATGTTTTTATAAAACTACACTTGTACTCATTTTTATTGATTTCGACAATTTCTAAATCTTTAATAGTTTGTTTAAAATCCTCAAATCTATTTAAAAGAGATTCTTTTTTCTCTTTACATTCTTCAGCAGTAAGATTTGTTTGATAGAAGTTAACATCTGCGTTGTATAGTTCTATAAATTTGTCAAAATCTCTATTATTGTGGGCTTCATTCCAATCTTTTACTAATTCTTTAAAATCAGTTGATTGGTTTTGTTCAGAATCTGCTTGATTATTTTTTGAGTTATTATTACAGGAGAATAATAAAAATATTGTAAATATTGCAAATATAATCCTGAGATATTTGTAGTTCATCCTCATAAGTTTGTGTTTCAATCAAAGATACAAAAACAAATGAAATAACTATGGAAGGAATTATGAAAAACAGGGGATAAATTTTAAGATGATATCTTTCTTAACCTGTATTCTTCTAGGATATCATCAAAAGTTTGCTTAACGCTTATAATTTTATCTGCTAAATATGCGTTTGTACCTGCAAATGCATATCCGCTGTTAAATTTCCCTTTAAATGCGCTATAAAGAGCAGAAATAATACAATAAGGGCTTGACGATATTTCACATGTTTTGATGCATTTGAAAGGACATTTTATTGGTATTTTTTGTCCAAGTTTTACTCTCTCAAGAAACTTATTAGTTATTGCTCTACCTGGCATTCCAACAGGGCTTTTTATAATTTCAATATCTTCAGCATGAGCATTAATATAGCTTTGTTTAAAAGCATCAGAAGCATCGCATTCTGTTGTAGTTACAAATCTGGTTCCCATTTGCACACCTGATGCACCAAGATCCATTATATCTGAAATATTTTGTCCTGTATAAACACCGCCGGCAGCAATTACAGGTATTTTGATATTGTAAGTTTTTTCAAAATCTCTAACAACTGCAACTACTTCTGGGATTAAGTGTTCCAAAGAGTAATTGTCGTCAGTAATTTGTTCTGCTTTAAAACCAAGGTGTCCACCTGCTTTAGGCCCTTCAACTACTATTGCATCCGGAAGATAGTCAAAATCATGTTTCCATTTAGTGCAAATCAATTTTGCTGCTCTTGCTGAAGAAACAATTGGTACAAGCTTAGTCGTACTATCTTTGGTTAAAAAAGATGGGAGATTTAATGGCAGACCAGCGCCACTAAAAATAATATCTGCTTTTTCTGAAATAGCTGTTTTAACCATATCAGTAAAATTAGACATTGCAACCATAATATTTATACCAACAATTCCGCGAGTCTTTTCACGTGTTTTGCGTAGTTCTTCCTTAAGTCCAGTGATACTGTTTTCTAAAAAGTCTGCTCCAGCTTGTCGATATAGCATGCCTAAACCAGCACTTGCAATTACTCCAACACCACCTTGGTTTGCTACTGCTGCAGCCATCCCAGATAAAGAGATGCCAACACCCATACCTCCTTGAATTATCGGAACCATGATTTCAAGATTACCGATTTTTAGAGTTTTAATCATCTTTTAAATATTTAACTCTCAAAACTAGTATTAAGAGTTGTGGCAAAGGTAGTTAATTAAATAGAAAGAACTGATATTATTAATTTATATTATATTAATTCTGCTAGTAATCAGCTAGTTTCATCTTGTTTTCTTTTATTCTAATTTGGAATTATTGTGTTACAAAATAAATTGTAATAATTTGATTAGACTATAAGTTATCAATAATATTTTTAATTTTTTGTTGAACAGCTTGTGCAACTTTTCCTAGTTTGGGGTTTTTGACTGAGCTCATTGAGGAAATCGGATCAACAGCAGAAACTTCAATTTCCCCTGATTCTAATTCTTGAATAATAAAATTGCAAGGAAGCATAGTGCCAATTCTGGTTTCGTGTGTTAATGCTTCATAAGCGAATTGTGGATGACAAGCACCTAAGATTATATACGGTTTGATTTCTGCATCGATTTTGTTCTTTAATGTTGTTTTAACATCGATTTGAGATAATACCCCAAAACCTTCCTTTTTCATTTCACCAATTACATAATCTGTAGCTTGTTCGATATTTTTGTTCGTAAGAACTTTTGAAAAGTAGTAACTCATTTTATTATTATTAATAATTTATCTATTAAGACAAATAACATGGTAAATAGTTTAATCAAATATGAGAATTGGTTATTTTATTAAATTTTATAATAAAAATAGCTGATGAAAAATATTAGCCGTTTTTACAAATCATCTTTAGTTTTTCTTTATCAAGGATTTTGTAATTGCATCCAACAATTTTAATTAGGTTTTCGCTGCAAAATTGACTTAGAACTCTGCTAAGGCTTTCTCGAGATGTCCCAACCAAATCTGCTAGTTCAATCCTGCTTAAGGGAGATTCGAAATTATCATCATTGAACAACCTATCCGACATACATAGAATCGTTTCTGCAACTCTTCCTGACATTTGTTTTTGCTCCTGATTGATGCTT
>CAZUQY010000261.1:0-4902 GCA_964622935.1 uncultured Bacteroidales bacterium
TTTTCTATAACTAAGTTTTAAATTTCACAAGATTGCTATTGACAACTCATAATGTTATTATTGTTCAAATTTAAGATTATATTATTAAAACTCAAAGAAATTCTATTAAATAATTCTGGTTTTATTTCAACCCCATTTCTATTTCATTTGGAGAGAAATTTGGTATTTAATACTATTTAGATTTTATAATTACTCAATAAAAAAAATAGGTATAATTGACAACTAATAATTAACTTAATCGAATGAGCCCTCTGCACTAATTAATTATTCATGTCAATTTAGAGAAGAAGCTTTTTCTTTAAAAAGATATAGTTGATGTAGAAATAAATAAATAAAACGATTGATGCTTAAATTGAACTCGCGTTAATGCATATAGTTATATGCATGGAAATTCAACTTTAGAAAAGGTGGATATCACCCCCTATTGCTTTACAAACTTCTTACTTAGTCTTGTTGTATTATTACCTAAAGTAACGATATAAAAACCTGCAACGAAATTATCAGCATGAAGAGTTATTAGATTTTCTCCACTTTGTAATAAGATTTGTTTTTGAGAAACTAGTTTGCCGCTGATATCTGTAATATATAATGCTGTAAGAGTATTTTCATTAGCATTTACCAACACATAAAACTCGTCCTTAACAGGATTTGGATACAAACTTACAAATTCAAAAGAGGCTACAACATCAGAATCTTCTAATTGATAATTAACGGGATTATTTACAGCTACAATATTTGAATAAGAGTATGTATTATCAAAATCGACTATTTTTAGACGATAATAACTAATATTATCCCATGGTTCTACATCAGTAAATGCGTAATTCATAATTTCGTTACTAAACCCCGTAGCTTTTACGATGCCAACATCCATAAAACCATCCAGACCCTTAGATTTTTGCACAATATAATAATCTGTATTATATTCTGATGCTGTTGACCATTTTGTTAAAACCTTCTTGTTTTGCATTTCAGCATCAAAGCCCAACAAGCTTACAGGCAATGGATTACCACCTGTTTTTGAACCAAAAGTAAATGGTGAAAAATCAGAATTAAAATCTGATATTACCCAACCTGTGATTCCTGATTCATCAGAATCTGTTAGTCCAACATCTTCCCATTTCTGCGTAACTGTATTAAAATGGGCTACAGTTAAATCATCATCTGTTATAAAGCTAACAATACCACTTAGGTCTTTATCCTCTGAAAATAGTTTGACTTTTTTCTGCAAATCAGCATTACCACTAATCTTTGAAAGATTACAGTATTCGAAATTACTAATAGCCTCTATACTCACATCAAAACTTAACACAGGATAAGGAAAATCAAAATATTCGGCCATAAACACGTCTGTTGTGGCTGTAGTTCCACCATTATGCACAGAAGCGATTCTCGCCCAAACACCATTTTTACCAGTTGGGAAAACAAAACTATAATCACCTGGATCACCATCACGACCGGTTTTAAAGATTGGGCCATTAACAAAACTATTTGTTTGTCCACCATCAGGCGAAACCGACGACTGATCTAATAATGAAATATATTTTGAAGTTGAGGTATTGAAAACTCCATTTGTTAATATGAGTTGATTTGACACCTTTGCGATATTTTGCGGATAGACTCCACTCCCACTATTATCAACTTCAAGATTATAAAACGTTGTCTGACTTGTACCTGTAATGTTTTGTGCAGCGTCTCCTGTAAAACTTACTTTGCCAGTATAAGGTGTAAATGTTCCATCATTAACCCAGTTAGCAGAATGTGATAAACTCAGATTTTTTGGCGTAGTTACATACATATCCATAATAGAACCATTGGTAATTGTTAAATCATTTGCACAATCAATATCCTGCCTAAAAACGCGAGTTCCACCAATAATATTTATTTCGCCAAACCATATTTTTTTATCAATGTAAGTATATTTTGATGCAGACTGAATAAAGTTAAATACACTAGTATTCAAAACTACTTCATTTGTTGTATAGCCCCCACTTGTCATATTCCCATACACATTAACAGTTCCTTTATGAGTCATATTTTCATACAAATATAGATTTCCACCAATTGTAAGAACTTTATTTGATTCACATTTTAGTGTACCATCATCTTGAATTATCAAATCCCCTTTGATATAAACATCTGACTCTTGGGTTGTTACTGCTGCAGTAGAAATCTGGACATCACATGCAAATTCATCGACATTCCCAGAACTCTTAAGCCTTGCTCCCAGAAGAAAAATTTCAGCATATCCGGAAATTATTGGACGACTAGTTGTAATATTCCCTCTCAAAATTAAATCTCCGTAGAAAGTACTAACAAAATACCCCCATGAGTTCTCGTTTGTTGAGAGACCTCCAAAGTTTAATGTTGCGCCTTCTTCAACTAATGTAACATTATTTGAGATTAACTTTCTTCCCGGAACATCTGAATCACCTGTAGAAAATGTGCCGGATAATACTTCGAGATTGTTCTTAACTCTCAGGTGACCAGAATATGGGTTTGTGGTCTGAACTTCTGTTCCTGTGCCATCTCGTTCAAGCTTTACAGTTTTTCCTGAAGCAGCTTCGATACTTAAGTCCCAAAAATTATTATTAGAAGCAACTACCCCACTAGCAATCGTAGTAAATGTATGAATCGTACGATCATCATCAGGATTAAAAATCACTGCCCCTGTACCAGAATCAAAATCACCTGGGGAACTCCAATCTCCTGACACATACAATTTATGGCTTGTCATCGTGAAAGTTGCTCCGCTTCTTATAATGAAGTCTCCAATTAAATCAAAATCTGATGAAAGTGTAGTTGTATTATCGTAAATACGTAAATCTGCATTAATGTTTCCTGTTCCTGATAATTCTACAGTATTATTTATGTCTATATCTTTGATTCCAGAGTAAACAGACACAGCACTTATATCACCATTTAAAATAATGCTTTCAACATCAGCACCCGAAGAATATAAATCAAAATATTTCTCACTTGCTATTGATAAACTAGAGCCGGATTCCATCTCAAATTGTCCATTAATATCAATATCTCCATTAGCGGTTGAAGGATTAAGAGTATAACTAGCCCCATCCAAAATTGTAAGGTGATTGAAATCACTTTCTGATGATCCTAAAATGTCTTTTGTCTCTCCTGCTAATTTTATTAATCCAACACCACTTGTAAATGTTCCATTGTTAATCCAATCACCATTAAGTGTTAATGTATGACTTGTCATCGTAAAAGTTGCTCCGGATTCAATTATAAGATCTCCATTTAAATCAATATCTGATGCTAGCGTTGTTTCATTATCATAAATCCTTAAATCAGCACTTATTAAACCATTACAAACTAAACTAGCATTATTGTTCAAATCAAAATCTCGTGCTCCATCAAGGTTATTTACTGCAACAATACTACCGTTTATTATAGCATCATCACCATAAAAATCGAGCATATTACCTGATGGGATATTTAAAACAGAACCGGAATTTAAAGTCAAATCACCATTTACATTAGCCCTATCTTCGCTTGTAGGAGCAATTGTATATGACGCATCATTGTCTATAATGAGATTATAAAAAGTTGTGATACTTATTCCTTTTATTTGTTTATTTGAACCTGTTAGTTTTACAGTTCCTGTTCCTGGAGTATAAGTACCGTTATTAGCTATATCTCCATCAAGGCTAAAATTAAGATTATTTGCAGAAAAAGTACTACTATTATTTATATTCAGATTTCCATTAATAACTAAATTGTCAGTTGTCGTGCTCAAATATGTAGTTGAATCCCTATCAATAATCAAATTATTAATAGTATGACCTTTAAAATCAACATACCCAATATTATTTGTACTTCCGTATTCTGCATTAATTAATAAGATATTCCCTCCTGATATATCAACCGTTGCTGAAGCATTCCAATCGAGCATTTTCAATCCTAAATACTGACCACAAATAGACACATCTCCATCTGTAATTGATAATTCAGAGTTTGCATAAATATCGAATCCTAATCCAGAAGAACTTCCGCTACCAGAATATTTAACCCACAACTCTCCCCCAGTCATATTAATTTTACCCTTAATACCACTTGTTCCTGTTAAAACAAGATTATCTTGAATAAAAACGCTTCCTCCAGGTTCAATGTTTAATTGACCATCATTAATATATAAATCATTATACTGATTAATTGTTCCTGCTGGGATATCTGATGAAATTACAGTACTACCTATGTTTAAAATTCCACCATCTTTTACTGTAATATCTCCTCCCGAATTTATTAGAAACCGATCAGAATAATCATCTGCATTATGATTAAATGTACCGGAAATTTGAATTTCACCTGAACAATACACATACAATGAATTACCATTTACGGTTATTGTGGCGTTTTCATCAACATATAAAGCCTTACATCTATTAGTAACACTTGTATTATTTATGCTTAAACCAACCGTACCAATTACAGGATAATATGTACACCCTGCTGGAATAATCACATTATCGTTTTCATCTGGCACGCTTGTCGAACTCCAATTGGCTGTTGTATTCCAATCTGTACTTGTACCACCTACCCAAGTAATCGGAGCATTTACAGATAATGTGGTAAAATTAATTGCTGTAGCATATGATGAAGCTGAACTTGCTCCGCAATCTGTCACAGCCTTTACAGTCCAATAATATTGTGTATTTAAACTAAGATTATATATTATCATATTCAAATCGCTTGTTATGCCATGCTGAATATAATTAGTTTCATAATCTACTGTAGAGCTTGTATTTATCGCCCAATAAAAAGTGACATCTGGACTCCCACTAGGGGTTCCTGCTAACCAATTAAGCATTGCTGAACTTGTATTAATACTAGTGTTAAGTTAATCGTTAATTGACGGATAAAGTCTCTTTAATTTTATTC
>CAZUQY010000262.1:0-4900 GCA_964622935.1 uncultured Bacteroidales bacterium
TTCTGATGAGAAAATAGGTTCCATTAGGATTGTTGGTATTGCAGGGAATTACTTAGTTATTGACAAAGAAACAATCTTGCAGGATGGACCTCTTAAAGTAAAAAGGGATATTACTCTGATAAATTATATCGAACCATCAGCAGAAGATATTACAATTGAACTACCGAATATTTACTACACATATATTAAACAAGATTTAAAAATATTTGAAGGAAATATTTACTATTTTCTATCTACTCCAGAACAGGCAAAACTATTCTCAATAGATATTCAAGAAATATGCAATGCTAAGGAAACTTCATTTCGTCTACCTAATGTTGATTACAGTTATACATATCATTTTAATGACTTTTTGCTAGAAGCTGATGAAAAAGAAAATGATGGATATATTGAAAAAGGCAACCGTGATGGAGTAATATATAGAAGTGAGATAATTGCAATTGCAAAAACATTTGAAGAGCACGATTGGATTGCAAATTCAATTAATATAGGATATGTTAATGCTGAATGTGAAACCGCATTATACACTACACCTGAATGGATAGTCGAAGGATTGAACCATTCTATTCCTTATATGTGGGGAGGATTTTCATCTCTTGACCAATATGAGGCAGGTCTTATTGCAGGAAAATGTGCTGGAGACAAAAATACTTCTAGCGTAGCTTACTCTTGTAGTATTGGCCTTGATTGTTCGGGATTTGTTTCACGAGCATGGGATCAGTCTTCTAAATATGGAACTTCTACGCTTGGTGGTATTTCTACAGATTATCAATCATTTGACGATTTATTGCCTGGAGATATTGTAAATAATGCCGGCAGTCATGTTAGACTTGTATATACTTTAAATGAAAACTCTACTGTAACAGTTTTAGAAGCAACAGGTTCTGGTTGGATTGTTAAATATAATACTTACACTTACACTGATTTACAATCTTATACCCCGAGATATTACAATAATGTAATAAATGATGTTGTTATGCCTCCTGAATTACTTTCACCTGTTCAATTAGCTACTGATGTAGATGTTCCTGTGGATTTTGACTGGACAGAAAATGCAGAAGCTACAACTTATACAATTCAGGTTGCCTTATCAGATGCAACATGGGATGCCACTGATGGTTATACGGCATCAAGCTCTGCAGATGATGCTGTACCAGTAAATTTTGAGACAGATAACATTACAGATTATCTATGGACATCATCTTCAGAAGGTATTTATTGCGCTCCAACGCCAAACACCCAATATTACTGGTCTGTAAGATGTTTTGTGCCTGGAGAAGGATTTTCTGTTTATACTCATCCCCGCAAGTTTGTCAGCCAAACTGATATGATAGCTCCAGAAACAGATTTCTCGCTTAATTTATGGGAGACAGAAGATTTTACAGCTATTTTTGAAGATACAGATAATTATGAAGTTAAATATAGATTTTACTCTGTGGCTGATAATAATTATATCCAGGATGAATGGAGAAGTAATAGCGACAAAGGATTTTTCAATGACAATTTTGATTTTGAAGAAATTCATGCAGATTGGACTACACTAGATGGAACATGGGATATAATTGACAATTCACTGAATCAGAGTAATGAGGCATTGACAAATAATAATGCATATGTAATGATTGAACAAAGCGCAGATAATGCCTATCTGTATAATTGGAAAATGAAGATTTCAGGTTCCGGATCTGCCAGACGAGCAGGTATATATATATTCTGTGATGAAGCTGAATATGAGCAGAGGAATAACGCTTATATGGTCTATTTCCGTGCTGATGATAATAAATGTCAGATATACAAATCAGTTGCTGACGAAATTACATTGATGACAAATGATGTTTGTACTGTTAATGCAGATGTTTTTGACGACTATAAAGTGATTTATGATCCCGAAATAGGACAAATAGATGCTTTTATTAATAATGTTCTTGTTTCTACTTGGACGGATCCTACGCCCATACAGTCAGGAAATTCAGTTTCTTTAAGGACAGGAGCTGCCAACGTATATTATGATCAATTTAGCGTTTATAAATCAAGAAGTGACCAAGCTGAAATAGTTTTGGGAGAAGATGGTGATATCAGATATTTAAACACGAATCCTGAGAGTCCTGCAGGAATGATAAACAGCATAGTACTAGATTATGCATATCAGTTTTCTACTAAGGTTCAAAAGACTCTAAATATTGATATTAGTATTCCGGAAGATATTGCGTATATCAACGATGGAACAGATGTAGATATTGACGAGACATTCTCGATTATAGAATTATCTGCTAACTGGTCGGAAGCTGTGGATGAAAATTCCGAAATTACAGAATATCAGTATATTATTGGGACAAGTCCAAGCAATGATGATGTTGTGGGGTGGACCTCATGTGGCACAGAAACTGCAGTAACCCGAAACGGATTATCACTAACGGATAATACTATGTACTATTTTTCCGTAAGGGCAATTAACGGAGCTGATTTGTTAGGAAATATTGCAGTCAGTAACGGACAATTAGTTATGGATCCTTTATCACTATTAAAACTAAATAAAAATGATGATTTCACGATTTATCCTAATCCTGCTAGCGACAAGATTGAAATTGAAGGAAAAATCGAAGGAAAAATTGAGATCCTAAATATACAGGGGCATGTTGTAAGGGCAATAACTGCATCTAGCGAAAATGCAATTATAGATATTTCAAAACTATCAAATGGGGTTTATATTTTGAAAGTACAGACTGAAAATGGGATTGAAATAAAGAAAATTATTAAACAGTGACAAAAATCCAGTCCATAACAGTAGCTATATGTAATATTGTGCAAATTTCATATTGTAAGAGTATAGCATCGTCGAAAAAATGCTAAATTTGAATTTATTGTTGATAGAAAAATAGAAATATAATAAGTATAATGAAACAGATACAAGGAATAATATGCCTACTATTGGCTGGACTTTTAACTTCCTGCCAGACCATCGAAGACTTAGAATTTGGAACAGATACTACATTTGAGGTCATGTCTTGGAATATTGAATTTTTTCCGAAAGATGGACAGACCACTGTTGATTATGTAATAGACATAATTGAGGCTTTGGATGTTGATTTAATAGCAATACAAGAGGTGGATGATATAAGTGCATTTGAACAAATGATCGAAAATCTGAGTTCATATAATGGATATTTAGAGTCAACTTATTTTGCTGGGTTGGCTTATATTTACAAACCAGACATTATACAAATTAATGATATTTATGAGATATTAACAACATCACAATATTGGAGTCCTTTTCCAAGGTCGCCAATGGTAATAGACTTAAATTATATGAATGAAAGGATTATTGTAATTAATAATCATTTTAAGTGTTGTGGTGATGGTGTCCTTGATCTTTTAAACTCAGATGACGAGGAAGCAAGGAGAAACTATGCAAGTAATTTATTGAAAGATTATATAGATGTGAATTTTTCGAATCTAAACGTAATTGTATTGGGAGATCTAAATGATGAATTATCTGATGTTCTTCAAAATAATGTATTTCAAATGATTCTTGATGATGATGAAAATTATCTATTTGCTGATTATGATATTGCAATGGGTGATAATTCTGAATGGTCGTATCCGACATGGCCTTCACACCTTGATCATATTCTTATAACAAATGAATTATTTGATGATTTTGAGAATGAGAATTCTGTTATTTCTACTATTAAAATAGAGGAATATTTAACAGGCGGTTGGGGGGAATATGAGCAGTATATATCAGACCATAGACCTGTTGCCCTAAAGCTTACGATGAACTTAAATATGGAAGTTGCAGAATTAACTAATACGAAACTTCATTTTATTAATTACCCAAATCCGTTTAGTTCTGAAACAATATTCTTTATAAAAAATCCAAATGGTGCTAAAAATATAGAAATAATAAATACACTGGGACATACAGTGTTCTCAGAAAAGGTGTCAATTGGAGAATCATTTATCAAATGGAATGGAGAAGGTTTTCCTAATGGCATTTATACTGCTAGATTACTATCAAATGATAATGTTATAGCTACCCAAAAGATTATGTTGAATAAATGAAAAAGCAAAAGCTAATACACGAATCAAAACTTGTCAAAGAGTGCAATCTCCAGAGTTTAATACACTCGATTGTTACCTGAAAATTAAACTTAGAAATCATTGTAAATGAAGAATGTTTTTTTGTTATTGATCGCTTTACTCTTTTCAGGTATGAGTTATACGCAAACGTATGATTCCTTAGCTTCTCCGTTAATCATTTCATTTTCCGATGGGAACTATGAATTTGAAATATCAAAAAAGAAGGATCCAGAAATTTTTGTAAAATGCACACTACTGAATGTGAGTGATAAAGAGATAATGATCACGCGTCCATACTGGAGACTAAACCCTTACATAATTAAAATTGATTCAACTGTTTCACTTTTAGAGACAGGAATATTGAATTCAGTTGGCTATGGGATTGACACCCTAACATTGAAGCCTGGCAATAAAGTGAATTTTGACCTTCACCTAACATTTGATTTACGAATGAGAAATAATTCGATTACCCCTGATACATATCAGGTATCAGTTAAGTATAATTATGATCCTGAGAAAATAAAAATGTATTACAAAACAGGATTTGAAATGGATAGTTTACCACATGAACTTGAGCAATTAATTTATAAAATAAATGAAGTTGATACCGAATGGTCTAATGTTATAAATATTAGTATAACGGAACCTAAAAAGAAAAAATTTCAGTTAATAAAAAATAAACACAATTAAAACGAGCTTTTATGAAGCACTTTATATGGTATTAAATAATAGAAACTATGATTAAAAAAATGATAATCTTAACTATAATATCTCTAGTAACATTAATAAGCTATGGACAGCAAGATAGTAATATGAATAT
>CAZUQY010000263.1:0-4879 GCA_964622935.1 uncultured Bacteroidales bacterium
TATTTTTCAAAGGTAAATTATTTACCTTAGCACATCAAAATAAAATATTCCCTATTAATTATTGCAACAACCCTGTTTTTTAATCGTCCGAAAACATTAGCAACTCCTGACATTGAAATAAGTGTTCCTGCCGAAAGTGCAAAAGTGCAAGTGGCTATTTTATTAGATGCCTCAAATAGTATGGACGGATTGATTACTCAGGCGAAATCAAGATTGTGGAACATTGTAAACACTTTAACTACATTAAAATTTAGTGGAAAAACTCCGGAAATTGAAATTGCACTTTACATGTATGGTAATGATGGATTACCTGCATCAGAAGATTATATTAGACAGGTTATTCCATTTACTAGTAATCTAGACTTGATATCGGAGAAGCTGTTCTCAATAACCACAAATGGCGGTTCAGAATATTGTGGGGCAGTAATTGATGATGCTACTAAAAACTTGGATTGGGGTGATGGAAGTAGTGATATGAAATTAATTTATATTGCAGGAAATGAAGAGTTTACACAAGGAACTGTAAGTTATAAAGAGTCTATAAGTGCTGCACTTAAAAATAATATCTATGTAAATACAATTCATTGTGGCGATTATCATCAGGGTGTTTCTGGGATGTGGAAAGATGCAGCTGATAGAGGAGAAGGAAAGTATTTCTGCATTAATTCTGATGCTGCGATTGCATATATTGCTACTCCATATGATGATAAAATTAGCAGTTATAACCTTCAGCTTAATGATACTTACATCTATTATGGGTCTGATGGTTATTCAAACTATTCAAATCAGACGTTACAGGATAATAATGCACAGAGTATTTCAAATGAGAATTCTGTAAATAGAGCTGTTTCAAAATCTAAGTCAGTGTATAATAATTATAGTTGGGATTTGGTTGATCGCATTAATGATGATCCTGAGTATATTAAAAACTTAGATAATAAAACTTTGCCAGAAGAGTACCAAAAAATGGATGTGGCAGAACTTCAAAAAGAAGTAGATGAAAAATCGAAAGAAAGAGCTGAGATTAATGCTGAGATTAGCGATCTTTCTAAGAAAAGACAAGACTACATTGATGAGAAAATGCAAGATGAAAATACTGAAGATGATTTTGGTAAAGCTGTTGAGCTTTCAATACTTGAATTCGCAGAACTTAAAGGATTTGAAATTGAAGATTAAAATCTGATTTAATCCAAGTTAATAAATCTTATTTGCTTATTTTATTATAGCGAAGTCATTTTATGGCTTCGCTTTGTTTTATTTGAGTGTGTTTAAGCGCAACTAATTTTTGTTTAAAACTTGCTTTATTTGATAGAACTTGTATCTTTATAGGGATTTAAAAAGATAATCTAAAAAAAGTAGTTGGTGTAATTTTGTACAGAACAGTTGGCCTAAGATTACTATAAGGGGCAGTCTACTACACCGAAGGGGATTCAATGCAATACTTACTTTTTGCATTTAACAAGTTTTAAATGAAAAATTAACCATGAATACAGAGCAAAATCAAAACTTAATTACTGAAAACGATAAGCTAAAGGCCAGAGTTAATGAGTTGGAGAACTTTTTTAATAAAGCTGCAAGTTTAATTACTTCTGTAGATCAAAATGGAATTATAGTTGAGTGTAATGATCAGATAAAAAGAGTTTTGGGTTATGATAAAGTGGAGATTGTCGGCCAGTCTATGGCTAAGATAATTCATTCCGATTATATGGAGAAGGCTCATAAATCTCTTGCTGAGGTTCTTGAAACAGGATTTGCTCTTAACAAGGAGTATAAGATGGTAAAGAAGGATGGAAGTCTTATAGATGTTAGTGTAAGTTCATCTGGGATTAATAAAATTGGGGATATATATGAGAGGACTATATGTATTGTTAGCGATGTGTCACGAAAAAAAGAGGCTGAAGAAGAATTAAAAGCTTCAAATCAACAGTTGATGGCAAGTGAACAGCAACTAAAAGTCAATAATCAACAGTTAAGAAATAGCCAGGACTTACTTAAAGAAAGAGAACAAGCCCTTCAATCAATAATTGAGAATACTGAAGGTTATATGATATATAGGTTGAAGGATGGTCTGGATGCACTATCACCTTTAGTTACTCATGTTAGTCCTTCTATTACCGATTTGACGGGAATACCAATAGAAGAGAGTAAAAATTTCATGTCATGGTTTGCAAATGTACATCCTGATGATTTACCAAGACTTATCGAAGCCAACCAGAGAGGAATGAAACCTCCATTTGAGTTTGAGGAAGAGTATAGGTATAATCACCCTACCAAAGGTTTGATATGGTTGTCGGCTAGGACAAAAGGAATACCTTATCCTAATGACCCGGATAATGTTGAGGTGGCGCATGGAATATTAATCGATATAACAGCTAAGAAAAATGCAGAATTAAACTTAAACCTTGCAAAAGAAAAAGCTGAAGAAAGTGAGAAATATCTTGATAGAATTATTAATAATATAGGTGATCCAGTTTTCGTAAAGGATGATCAAAGTAGGTTTTTAATTGCTAATGAGGCATTTTATAAATTATTTGACTTTCCTAGAAATCAAATTATTGGAAAAACTTTGGCAGAAAATATTAGTAATGAGGAAATGGAAGAGTTTTTAAGGATAGATAAGATGGTTCTTAAAAATGGAATTGATAATACTAATGAAGAGTTTTTAACAATTAAGGCTGGTGAAAAGCTAATTATATCAACAAGGAAGAGTAGGTTCATTGATGCTGATGGGAAAAAGCATCTTGTTGGTGTAATACGTGATATAACTCAAATTAAAGAAACTGAGAATGAGCTGTTATCGGCCAAAGAAAAAGCAGAAGACAATGAAAGTACTTTGAAGGCTGCAATGGAAAATAGTCATGCTGGGATTGCAATCGCTGAAGTTCCTTCAGGGAAACTAAGATTTGTAAATAAGGCCGGGCTGCTTATTCGCGATAAAGAATATGATGAAATTGTAGAAGATATAGATATAAACAAATATGTTTCAAGTTGGCAAATTCTGCATTTAGACGGAACTCCTTATAAACCTGAAAATGTTCCATTAGCAAGAGCGGTGGCAAAAGGAGAAACTGTTAAAGAAGAATTTTTAATAAAAAGAGATAATGATGAGAATCGACATGTTTGGGCTAATGCAGCACCAATTTTCAATGCCAATGGAACGCAAACTGCTGCAATTGTGGTCTTTTTGGACATCACAGATCTAAAGAAAACGGAAAAGGCATTACTCAAAAGTGAACAAGAATTAAAAATAGCCAAAGTAAATGCCGAAGAAAATGAGCAAAAACTAGCCTTAGCATTGCACGGTGCAGGTGCTGGCTTATGGTCATGGAATATCAAAACTGGTGAAGATCTTTTGGATGAACGTTGGTGTGAAATACTTGGATATAAGCAAGAGGAAATAGAACAAGTAGTAGGATCATGGGAAGCCTTGATTCATCCAGATGATAAAGAGGAAATTCTGGAAGTGGTTAGAAAACACTTTGAGGATGAGAATAATGAATATAATGATGAATATAGGATGAAATGTAAGAATGGCGACTGGAAATGGGTTCATGCTTTAGGAAAGGTTGTTGAAAGAGATGTTGAAGGTGAGCCTTTAAGGATGACAGGAATAACTATAGACATTGATGATCGCAAACGTGCTGCAATAGAGTTAAAAGTTGCTAAAGAAAAAGCAGAAGAGTCCGATCGTTTAAAATCTGCATTTTTAGCAAATATGAGCCATGAAATTCGAACTCCAATGAATGGAATACTTGGCTTTACTGAATTATTAAATCAACCCGGTTTAACTGCAGGGCAACAAGCAAAATATCTTAACATCATTCAAAAAAGTGGGGACAGAATGCTCAGTACTGTTAATGATATAATTGAAGTATCTAGAATAGAGACAGGCCAGATAAAGGTAAATATTGATGTTGTTAATATTAATTTACAAGTACAAAACATGTTTAATTTCTTTAAGCCTGAAGCTGAAAGTAAAGGCTTGAATCTGATACTTGATGACATCGATTTTGATGAGGAAATTGTCTTAAAAACAGATGACTCGAAATTTAATTCTATTTTAACAAATCTTATAAAAAATGCGATTAAGTATACAGCCTCAGGTTATATTAAAATTGGTTATAAACGCAAAGAAGATTCGCTTGTTTTTTATGTCTCAGATTCTGGAATTGGAATTAAACAAGATAGACAAGTAGCTGTTTTTGAAAGATTTATTCAAGCAGACATAGAGGATAGAATGGCTCAGCAAGGTTCTGGTTTAGGCTTAGCAATTTCCAAATCTTTTGTCGAAATGTTAGGTGGAGAAATTTGGGTAGAATCTGAAGAACACAAAGGTTCTTCATTTTATTTTACATTACCTTTAACAGAAGTAAATATTGTAAAACGAACCGAGCCTACGATAGGAAGCTTGTTGAGAAGTGAAAGCGACAAAAAAATAAAAGTACTTATAGCTGAAGACAATGCAGTTAGTTATTTGCATATGTCAATTATAATTAAAGATTTCGCAAGTGAGGTTTTACATGCAACAAATGGGAGTATAGCGGTAGAGTTAGTTAATAGTAATCCAGATATAGACTTGGTGCTTATGGATTTAAAAATGCCAGTAATGGATGGCGAAACGGCTATGTCAGAGATTAGAAAGTTCAACAAGAGAGTAAGTATAGTTGCACAAACAGCTTATGCTCTTGAAGGAGACAAAGAAACATTCTTAGAATCAGGCTTTGATGATTATATCTCTAAACCAATTGATGGAGAAGTTTTAAAGCAAATTGTTTTAAATGTGATAAAAAAGAGTTGATGAAACTTGATACTTAGTTTAAATATTAAGTTTTAAAGGAGTCTATTATTTAATTCTCAATCGGATAAATCAAAGAGATTA
>CAZUQY010000264.1:0-2908 GCA_964622935.1 uncultured Bacteroidales bacterium
CATTCTCACTCTCTATATCTGCTTCAATCAAGTTTAGATAGCCAAATTCTATTTCCTGACTTGCATTAATCGATAAAATATCAAAAAAATATTTAGATGAATTAAATGTGTTCTTATCAATTGATAATTTGATGTTTTCTTGCTTCAAATTGGCACTTGCTGTTATTTCGACAAAATGAGACACTATAACCATTGTAAAGTAATTTTTTATAAGAAGGACAAGTTTAAAGTCTTGATTGGAGCAATATTCCAATTTCAAATCAATAATAATTTCTTCATTGCAAGACAGTGCAGTCATTTGTTTATTAGAATTATATAAATTCAATTTTAGTAAATTAAATATTAAATCTTCTTTTTTAGAAAAAATGTTCTTTTTGTTTTCAAGGTCTTTTTCGGATAAAAAATGAATAATTCCATCTTGAGAAATATTAAAAGATTTTGATAATCTTTGATACTCTAAAATTGTTTCATTGGGTCTTCCGGCATGTATTAATTCCCCGTTTTTTAATAGAATCATTTTACTACAAATTCTTAATATTGAAGCAGGTGTATGTGTCACCATTAATACTGTAGCATTTTTCTCTTTTAACTTTTCAATTTGCTTAATTGCTCTAGATTGAAAAACGGCATCACCCACACTTAATATCTCATCAAATAAATAAATATCTGCCTCAATATTGATAATAATTGAAAAAGCTAACCTCATATACATGCCTGATGAGTAATGTTTAACTTCAGTTTGGAGAAAATCGGAAAATCCGAACATTTCGATGATTTTGTTTAACTTGGAGGATATTTGTTTTGTTGATAACCCGTAGAGTTTTCCTGATAAAAAAATATTTTCATATCCTGACAGTTCTGGCTGAAACCCAATCCCGATTTCTAGTATAGAAGCAACCTTACCAAATATTTCAATACTTCCGCTTGTTGGAGGTGTTACTTCTGCTATAATTTTCAGCAAAGTACTTTTACCCGCACCGTTTGGTCCGATAATGCCAATAACTTCTCCTCGGTTTATTTCAAGATTAATATTTTTAAGTGCATAAAATGCTTGTCCTGTTTTATTTGGTTTTAGCTTGTCGAAAAAACCTTTATTCGAAGAATCTTTTTTGTAATATTCTTTGTTTAGTTCTTTTATTATTATGGCTTTTTTATCTTTCATAATAAGTCTGTAATTTGTTTTTCGAGACGTTTATATACACCAATAGCACTAACAAATAAGATCAAAACAATTATAAATCCGATTAAATAACCCATGTCGGGTAAAGTGGTGTTAAAAAGTATTGCTCTAAAAAATTCAATAAGTCCAGCAACTGGATTGAGATATAAGATTAGGCGAAAATTGTCAGGGACTATTGTCCCTGGATAGAAAACAGGAGTCACAAAAATCAAAAAATTTGTTATTTGAATAATAATATGACCTAAGTCTCTAATATAAAGTGATAAGATGCTTGTCCATAACCCTATTGCTAGTCCGCAAATTATCAATACTATTATTACTAATGGTATTGCTAGCCATGATATGGAAACACTGACTCCAAAAATCAAAAACATTACAATTAAGATTAAAAATCCACTGCCAAAATCTATTAATCCAGGTGAAATTTTAGCAAGAGTTAGGTTGATTCGAGGAAAGTAGAGTTTATTTATAAGATGTTCTGAATTTGTTAAAGCTCCACTGCTATTGCCAACGAGATAAGAAAAGTATTGCCAAATAATTAGACCTGGTAACGCAAATACAGGATATGGAATATCTCCTGTATCAATTTTTATTGCAATACCGAAGATTAACCAATATATAGCAAGTCCTATTAGTGTTTGTATTATGCTCAAGAATAGCCCAGTAACATTTCGTGCATATTTATTTTTTATTTCACCAATAGCAAGTGAGTGAGAAAAAAAACGGTAATCCCATATTAGTTTTAGATAGGATGGAAGACTAATTTTATTTTTCGGGCTTATTAGTTTGTGCTCCATAATTTACTTTAGCTTGTCATTATACCATTTCAGATAGTTTTTAATGCCATTTTGAATATCTGTTTGTGGCTCAAATCCCATCATTTCCTTTGCTTTAGAATTGTCTGCCCAAGTGATATCAGATTCTCCTTTGATAGAGTCCACAAATTCAATATTTACTTTCTTTCCGGTTTCTTCTTCGAACATAGAAATGATGTCTGTAAGCTTAATTGGATTTCCATTACCTAAATTAAATGCATCAAAGCTATTATCAGTATATTTAACAGCTTTCATTATGCCTGCAATAATATCATCTACGTATGTATAATCTCGGGATGCGCTACCATCACCAAATATTTTGAGCTTATCACCCTTGAAAATGCTATCAGCAATCTTATTCATAACTAAGTCAGGACGCAAATTTGGTCCATAAACTGAGAAGAATCTTAATGCAATAAAGTTTATATCGTATTTCTTACTAAATTCCAATCCTGTTTTTTCAGAAAACAATTTTGTTTGTGCATATGGACTTATAGGTTGCAAATCTGAATAGCTTTCCTTAAACGGTGCTGGCGAATTGCCGTATATGCTAGACGATGAGGCAAATATGAATTGTTTGATGTTATGTTTTATAGCTAATTCTAAAGTGTTTCTTGTTCCTAATACATTGCTTTCTTCATATCCTATAGGATATTTTAATGAATACCTAACTCCTGCTTTGGCTGCCAAATGTATAATTGCATCGAACTTTCCATTGAGATGTGGAGAAATCTTGTCTTTATCCTGTATGTCGTATTCAAGTAGTGTAAATAGTGTATTTTTAAGAAATTCCTTTATGTTATTTCTTTTAATATCTGGAGAATAGTAATTGTCAAAGTTGTCTATGCAAACAACTTCATTATTGTTTTTTAGAAGAAAAGATCCCTCTATTTCAGTCGGGATAATAAAAAGT
>CAZUQY010000264.1:2918-4867 GCA_964622935.1 uncultured Bacteroidales bacterium
GAAAATCACATAAATTACTTCCAATAAATCCAGCAACTCCTGTAACAATAATCCTTTTTCTCATTTTAGTCTGTTGATTCAAACAAAAATAGTAAAATAATTAATAGATAGACGAAAAATATAGATAGATGTTGCTAAATTAAACTTGTTTACAAATAAAAAGGACAATAAATCTATTGTCCTTTTTATGTATTATCAAATATAATGACTATTCATCTTCCTCAGCTATCCATTCTGTTTTATCTTTGAATTTAGCAGAAATGATTTTTATTTCTACGCTCGCAGCTTCTTCTGGAGCAAAATCCTCGAGTCTTATCATAGTTTTAAATTCTACTTTTGTGCCAGCAGGAACCATGTTTCGATCTATTTGCTGAAAAGGATAATCATCTGGTTCGTCCATATAGCCTAGTATATAGTTGCCATCTTTATCTAACCAAATAGCATGTGCTCTAAATTCGTTCATATCTGATTCCATATGGTTAGAAATCTCAACTACAGCGAAACCATCATTATTGAATTCTTTGAATACCATTTCAATTTCAGATCCATCCATCTCAACTTTTTCTGGTCCATCTTTTTCTCCACCACATGAAATAGTAAATGCAATTATTGTGCATGCAAATAAGCCTAGTAATAATTTGTTTTTCATAATCTATTCTGCTTTTATTTTACTTAATTATTTTGTAAAGAAAAGTCTAGTAATGAAAATACCATTTCCATCAGATTTTCCAGCATCACTTTCAACTGCGCTAGTTACATAAGTAAGTTTCCATCCTTTCGCAGTTAATTCATTGATTTTTGAAGCAATAACTGCATCATTTGAAGCAATGTTTTGAAAATTTATACCTACTGCTGAGTAGAAATTAAGTAATTTGGTTTCTTTAAATGAATCAACTTTTACGTTACCTCTTTTTACATCTTTTTGATTGCTGTTTTTTCCATCTGTTCTTTCTGTAGTTAAATCTGCTGCGCTTATTTCAGAAGTATTCTCAATAAGCCTTGAACGACCCAATCCCATTGGGACAATTGATTCAACAATTGTTACAACTTTGTACTCTTGTGCCATGCTAATTAATGTTAATAGCACCATTCCAATAATTAGTAAAAATGTTTTTTTCATAATATTTTTTTAAGTTAAAATTTGAGTTCTCAATACAATCAAGTATTAAGCCACTATTGATATTTTTTTAAGTTATAAAGTTAGCATTTATGTTAAATAAATAATTGTTTTTGATCGGTTTTTGTAAAATTTATCCAATTGCTTTAACATCTCATTAACTTTTTTAACAAATATATAAGATAATAAATGCGTTTAGCTCTTGACAAACGGCGAAAAAAATGATAATTTCGCTTTTCACAAATTGAAGATTTTAATTTAATTTTATTTAATTATGGATAATTACATTAATATTAAAGAGTTGAATGAAAGAATCCAACAAGAAAGTTCATTTGTTGACATAGTTAATATGGAAATGAAGAAAGTCATTATTGGTCAACGGCATTTGTTGGATGGATTAATGATTGGACTATTGTCGGATGGACATATTTTGTTGGAAGGGGTTCCAGGATTGGCAAAAACTTTGGCAATTAATACTTTGGCAACAACGATTAATGCAAAATTTGCTAGAGTTCAGTTTACTCCTGATTTATTACCTGCAGATCTTATTGGGACTATGATTTATAGTCAAAAGAAAGAAGAGTTTCTGGTTAAGAAAGGACCAATATTTGCTAATTTTATTTTGGCAGATGAGATAAATCGTGCTCCTGCAAAAGTACAATCGGCTTTGCTTGAAGCAATGCAGGAAAGGCAGGTCACAATTGGAGAAACAACTTATAAGATGGACAGTCCATTTCTAGTTATGGCAACTCAAAACCCAATCGAACAGGAAGGAACATACCCATTGCCTGAAGCACAGGTTGACCGTTTTATGTTGAAAATTAAAATTGAT
>CAZUQY010000265.1:0-4843 GCA_964622935.1 uncultured Bacteroidales bacterium
ATCCACAGAAAAGCGTATCACCACCAGCGTTAGCATCAGGAATTTGAATAAAATGTATTCTTAATGGTCCGGCAGTATCATTACAGAATCCTGGAGTTAAGGAAGGTCCAGTTTCTTCAATCCAATAGAAATCATGATACCCGTATTCAGGAACAGTTACGTCAGTAAATACATCGAATTCGTCTCCAAATACACTACCTGGATTATAAGTGAACCAATAACCTGTTATTTCAGAACCCGGGTTTTCTGCTCTTAATCTGTCGTAATATAAACCACAAGTAGTAGAATCTTCCAAATCAGTTAAAATGTTTGCGGTAGGGACTCTCCAATAAGTTATAATTACTTCATCCTGAGATGAGCAGGATAGTGTAGTTGTTGTTGCTTCGTGAGATTCAAGCCAAGTATAAGTTATATCTCCATATCCACTCTGACACACATGAGTTTGAGGATCATTAAAATTAGTGAAGATGGATCCATTTGCTAGCCATGATCCAGTAAATCCACCTGATATACCTTCAAGATCAGTGCAAGTTCCACATATATCTTTGTCTTCACCAGCTGTTATTATTGGTTCTTCGACGAATTCAATACTTACTGTATCTGTCGAATAGCATGATGGTAACAAAGAGTTATTTTCTCTAAATTGAAACGCCCAGATTCCATAGTGAGAAACAGAAACTTCTGTTGAGTCGTTATTTGCGGTAATTATATTTGCAGACGCTAAGGGGTCAGGCTCTTGATAAACCGACCAAATTCCTGAAGGTGAATAAGATCCGCTTTCTGTCAGATCATATATAGCTCCTAAGTCATAATAATTGCCACAAGTAGCATTGCTAATTCCAGCATTTGCTACAGGTTGTTCATAAAATAGAACATTCATTGTGTCAATAGAGGTACATCCAGTATTATTCATTACCCATAAAAATTGTACTTGTACACTAGCTGTATCTCCAAAGCTTCCTAAAGGTTCGATACAAAAAGAAGCATTAGGAATGCCCGGATTATCTCCATCCCAATCTCCAATAATTTCTTTTGCTATCCAATATCCTGTTGCCCAACCCGAACCTATTGTATCAGCGCTAAATGTGAAACAATTTCCACACTCTTCTGCTTCATCATATGGTCCAACACTAGCAATAGGTTGTCTTGAGAAAACTACTCTTTTAGTTGCAGTGTTCGTACATTCAATTCCGTTTGATTGAATTGTTTCAGTCCAAACAAAATCTATATCTATAAATAAATCTGTTCCATAGCTAACATATGCTATAGGATTTGGAATATCGCTGCCGCCTTCATAATATGGAGCAGGAGAATATATTGAACCATCATGATAAGCTGTCCAAGATCCTGTACCATTAACATTAAAAACATTAAGATTATAAACTATTCCACAGACAGTGTCAACATTAGGAGTTGTAGTTGGTTGTGGTTCCTGAATAAAAACAACTGTTACATTATCTTCGTCATAACAAGTGCCATTTATTTCTCGCCATGTAAATACTTGAGTGTCTGTACTTGTAACGGAAGTTGATTCACTACTTTGAGATGTAAACGACCCGTTACCGCTCCATTGTCCATTTGATCCGGGCAAGCTTAATACAGCTTCAAGGTCGGCTTCGGTACCGCAAATGGTGATGTCTTCACCAGCGTATGCATTTGGCATTTCAGTAAAATGAACGATAACATTGTCAGATTCATTACAGTTATTGTTAACGACTGTCCAAGTAAATGTAAGGTCTCCATATGGAGGATTTTTAATTACAGACATTTCATAGGTATGAATATTCCCTACTGTTGGTGTGAAAGCACCATTTGCTGTCCATGTGCCAATTTGACCAGTCGCAGGTTCGGTTGCTACAAGATTAATACTCAGACCACATACGGAAATGTCAGATTCATCAATGTGAGCAATTGGATTTGTGTGCCAAACTACAGGAGTAGAAACACTTTGTGAATAACATCCATCAGTTTGTGATACATGTCCTCCGGCATTATTTCCTGCTATAGCTGAAATATAATAAAACTGTTCAGTAACTCCTCCTGGTATGTCGCTAAGACAAAATTCAGGAGTTGCATTACGTGCATAAATTGTTGCCGGATAAGCTCCATCATGTATTGCAAATTCCAGCATGTCGTCACCATCGAGGATATCATTATTATTATGAGTTAACATATCGGTACATTGTCCATTGCAAAGATGTAAGGGAGTGTTGTCGTTTAATGTACCAGAAAATGTCGTACATCCACAATCTTGGTATCCTTCATAAATATATTCATTACAACCATATTCATCCGTAATAGTAATGCTGTAACTGGTTTGTGATGGAAAATCTTCGCTAAAACTTCCAACTAGAGTTGATTGTCCAGTACCAAAATCAACAATAAAACTTGTTGGATTGTCAAGGCCATTAAGCACGTCAAAAGTAACAGTATAGTATGTATTTGTGCCATCACAAACATTATCTATAAAGTTCTCTACATGGATGCTTTCATAAATAGTAACATCTATTTGATCAATATCAATGCAGGGACCATTAATTTCATAAGTTATAGTCCACGTGCCTTCACCTGCTATTTCAGGATAAAACACATTGTTAACAATTGATCCGCTAGGTGCATTTGTTGACCAAGTCCCACCACCATCAACAGCTTCAAGTTGAAACGGAGAGGAGTTGGTGCATACATCTTCAACAGGCGTAATTGTTGCATCAGAAGGTAGGGTTAGGAAAGTTTCAGAATCAATCACATTACATTCAGGACTTCCTGAAACGATAATGGTTTCAGTAACAGTTAAAATAAAATCGCTGGTTTCTTGTGGGTAATCAGATGTTCCAACAATAATATCATGACTTAGCTGATCACCATTAAAACCAGATCCGGTACATGACCAACTATAATCTGTAATTTCTGATGTAATAGTGTATTCCCCTGCAGGTTCTTCAGGTGGTACGACATACAATGAAGCATTAGTTGCATCACATGAGTTATCGTTAATAGTAGAATAAATTTCTCCTGAATCATAAACAAAAGTTGTTTGACCACATTCTGTTTCAGCACTAAATATCAAGCTTGCCATTGTTAATGCACCAAAGTCAACATCTTCGCAATCATAAATTTGCACAGCCCATCCTGGATCACCGGCATAATAGCCATAAATGTTGTCCCATACTTCCGCAGGAGCATAAACTCCTGATAATGGAATAGTCATATTACAAACACAAGGCACATAGGTAGGGTCAGCAGGTGTTATTGCTGGTCCCCCAGGGAAAGCGTTTGTTGAAAAGCAAAATTCTTCTAGATGGTTACCAGAATTACATGGAGTATTTTCGTCTTCTGGATCACAACCGGTTACTGTCCAAGGGATTGTTAAATTACTTTGGTGAGTACCATCTATGCCCCAATCCGAAGCAGCAGGTAGTAATGCTACTACACCTGGATTTCCAGGCTCTGTTAATTGCTGACCTGGCGCCTTCAAATAAAAGCCTAAATCAGAAACATAGGTATGATTTGCCCAGAAACAAACTTTAATAAATGTATTCTCATCAATTTCAAAGTTCAATCCTGGAGGATCATTTATAGTAAAAGTGTTGTCTAATACACCTGCCTCAGCAGTAAGTGTAAAACTCTCACAACCTGGATCAATAGGTGCTATATCTACGTATGTTTGATTAACCCAAACCCATGCTCTGTAGCATGAAATAGATCCACTACAGTCAACTTGAGCCATGTATAGACCTGATGAAAGACCAGTTGCTGTATTTGTTGTTTGACCAATAGTAGAGTAACTGAATCCATCATATTCGTACCAAATAACAGAACAAGCACCTGCACTTACTGTTAATTCGCCAACGTTGCTGTTAGCCTGATCTGAGCAGAATACGTAAACTATGTCATCTTCCCCACCGTTATTAAGATAGCCCGAAGTGTAATTTGTGCTAAAGGAAGATGAGGCATCAGGTGCTGTAATTTGTCCATGCACAAAATAAAAAGGCATCAGAGCTAATATAATTGTTAGTAAGGTTTTCAACCGTTTCATATATTGATTTTTTAAATATTTTCGGAAAAGAATTTTTCTATTTCAATAAATGTATCGTTAAGCTTAATATATCGAACATTCATTTTTAGTAATACCTGTCTGAATGTAGAAAGATAATTAACTTTGTTTACACTTAAAAAGCAAGTCCGCTGATTCTCATAGATCTCACTACTCGATTTTATTGTGAACTTGTGTACGTTTTTTATTTCATTAACATCTATGAAAACAGGTTTTGAACTTTCATTATCGTAAATGTTGAATAATTCAAAGTTGATTATTTCAGAAAAGTCATTGTTATTAAAGATGAATAAACTATTTATATCATCGATTTCGATATACCGGTCTTCTATATTTGTGTCCTGTTGTTGAGCATTTACAGTAATTACACAAAACATTATCAATAAAAGAGTAGAAAGAAGTTTCGCTAGAATTTTCATAACTAATGAATTTTGTTAAATGAATCTTGTTCAAATATACTGAAATAACAAATATAAGACAAAATAATTCATATAAACGTTGTTTAAAAAATAAAAAAATCGTACATAAAATGTAGAATTTATTTGTCTATTAAATGAATTGGTCCTTGCATTTCATATTCTTGATCGTCCATTCCCACAGCCTTGATAACAAAGTAATAGACACCTGGAGAAGCATCGGTTCCGCCACTTAATTTTCCATTCCAACCAGCTTCGTAGTCTTGCCAGTTTTCCCATTCGAAAACTGTTCTACCCCAACGATTAACAATAATACCGGAGAATGTTCTCAAAGTTTGAGCTTTGACTTGGAAGAAGTCATTTATACCATCAC
>CAZUQY010000266.1:0-4828 GCA_964622935.1 uncultured Bacteroidales bacterium
ATGGAAAATTTGTATGAACAGCTAAATTGGTTAATTTGAGCTAATTTTACTTCACATTTAGAAATAGTTGTATCATTTTGGAAATGGAATTTTTCATAAGATATATTTTTATTCACTACTATTTTTTTATTAAAATATTGGTCTAAAGCCCAGGAATAAAAGCTTCCGGCTTCCGGAACTTTTGGGAGATATAGGGTTTTAGTCATTCTATTAATCCTAGGGATAGATAAAACATCTTCTTTGCTATCAATTATGAAGTTGTACGTCCATAATATTTGTTCAGATTCTATTTTGGCGTTTTTAGAAAAAATATCAATGTATGCATTTTTAACATTTTTAGAGTTTGATACCAATAGACCCAGTCCGATAGATATAAGAAACAAACTCGTGTTTATAGTTGTTTTCCTAAAAAGCTTGATTTGTCTTAGGTTAATAAATTTTAGTAAAAGGATTACCAAAATAGTTGAAACAAAGTACCCTGGTAATATGCCTCTCAATCTAAAATCTTTTAAATGTCCAAGAGAAAACATCACGATAAAAGTGCTTATAAAAACTGTCAAAACAATTGAGAACACTAAAATATATTTTGAAACTGAATGTTTCGGGTTTGTTTTATTTGTCTGGTCTTTTATGGGATGAATCAGGATTCCTATTGCTATAATGATAAAACCAATATTTAAATACCAGTCTTTTATAAATGTACCGGTTTTTAACAATGAAAGGGATGCTGATGCCCATAAATTTGCATTTTCTGCAGAATTGCTTTCTCCGACTAGTCTATGGGAGTTTCCAGGTGCAAGTAGAAATAATAATAAAAGAGTCAATGCCCAAAAAATGATGATATATGATGATAATTTGAGTTTTCTTTTATTATAGATCTCATTAACAAAGAATATTAGAACTGTTAAAAATCCAATTATCATCCAACTCTCATGAGATCCGATTATAAAGAATAGGCATATAATGCTGAAAAGGATATGGAAAAAAATCATTTTCCTGTTAAAATATCTTATAAAAATTCCCAGAAGAAAGAAATACAATATGGTTGGTACGATATAAACACTTGATCCGGAATACCAATAAAATTGATGAACGCTGGGCGTGTAAGACATAAAAAAGGTCATTGTCAGTAAAGAAAACAATAAATTATTTTTAGTGCTTTTGGTCTTAAAAGAAGCAATAAAGTAATATATAGAGATTGTTAAAGACAGTATTAAAAGCAATGGAAAACTCCTTGCAAACCAAATCTTCATAAACGGTCTTCCAGGCAACTGCATTAATACTGCATTGGCAAATCTGCCGTTGTAACCTGTTTTATACCATGCCATTATGCCATCAAAGTACGATTTGTCTTTCAGGTAAAATGAGTGGAGAACATCGTCTGAAGCTCCCGGTAAATTGTATTGTACTAAATATATAAATGGAAAAATGGCATATAAACAGATTGCTATAATAATGAAATAAAAAATATTTCCGTTTACGTATTGTTGTTTTATAAATTTAATCATTGGTTAACTTTATTTGGTTTTTACATTTTTGACCAAATAAATAGGTCTGTCTCTAATATCTGATAAGCTTTTACCGAAATAAATTGATAATATTGATATAATAAAACTTAGAACTGTAAAACCTATGCTTTGTGAAATTATTATTGTTGTATAGCCGGAAACTATTGTCGAACCAAACAGATACATACAAATGCTATATATTATTAGAATTGTCGAGAAAATAAAGAAAATAAAAGATATTATTAACGAAATTTTTAATGGTTTATTTGAGAAGGCAAAAATTGCAGTTACTCCTAAACTAAAGAGTTTTCTGAAATTGTAATTACTTGTGCCTGCGTTACGGTCAGGAGACTCATACTCGACACTTGTTATGTTATAACCGATCATTTGAATATAGCCTCGTAAAAAACGGTTTCTCTCCCTGTAGTTGTTTTTTAAAACTGTTGCAACACGTTTCGATATCAAAAAAAAGTCTGAAGCATTACTTTCAAATCTGGTTTCTGAAAGAAAGTTGACTGTTTTGTAGAATAATTTGGAAGATAACCTGTTTAGAAACGTATTATCCTGTCTTTTGGTCCTGTTCATTAACACTATGTCTGCATCGTTTTCCCATTCTTTTATCATACTAAGGATTCTATCAGGAGGGTGTTGCAGGTCTGCGTCAAGACATACTGCAATATCATCATTACAGTTGTCAATACCTGCGATCATAGCCGCCTCATGCCCGTAATTACGAGAAAATTCAATCGATTTTATTTTTATATTGTTTTCTTGGTTCAGGATATTATCAATTATTGATTGACTTTTATCTGTGCTACCGTCATTTACAAAAATCACCTGACATTCGTATTTATCCAGATCTTGTTTTATAGTCTGCTTAAGAGTATTCCAGAATTGAACCAATCCCTCCTGTTCATTATAAACAGATACAATTATTGACAAAGTTGTTTGATTTTCTTTATTCATTCCATATCTTTAATAAAGTGAAAGGAAACTTTATAATTGGAGCAAAGATAAAAAATAGTATAGATTCAAGCATACTTTTTAGGGTAAAGTTTTCATTCTATTTCTGCCCGAACTCCATTAAATAAGATTTGATGAATTCTCCAATATTACCATCTAAAACAGATTGAGTATTTCCTGTTTCATGATTTGTCCTTAAGTCTTTTACTAATTTATATGGATGTAATACGTAATTTCTTATTTGTGAACCCCATTCAATTTTTCTCTTTTGGCCTTCAAGTTTATCCTTTTCTTCCTGCTGTTTCCTTAGTTCTAATTCATAAAGTTGAGATTTTAATAGTCTTATTGCGTTTTCACGATTTTTTAATTGACTACGTGTTTCGCTATTTTCAATTACAATCCCAGTTGGTAAGTGACGCAGCCTAACTGCTGTTTCAACCTTATTTACATTCTGTCCACCAGCTCCTCCGCTTCTATAAGTATCCCATTCTATATCTGAGGGATTGATCTCAATTGTAATATTGTCATCAACTAATGGATAAACGAATACCGAAGCAAATGATGTGTGACGCTTATGTGCAGAATCAAATGGGGATAATCTCACCAATCGATGAACACCACTTTCTACTTTTAGATATCCATATGCAAAATCACCGGTAAAACTCATAGTTACCGATTTAATGCCAACAGATTCTCCTTCCTGTCTGTCAATTAATTGTACTTTATACCCATTGTCTTCAGCATATCTTAGATACATTCGCTCTAGCATTTCTGCCCAGTCATTGCTCTCAGTTCCCCCTGCACCAGCATTTATAGTAATTATTGCATCTAAACCGTCTTCTTCATTGCCAAGCATGTTTTTTAGTTCAAGGTCTTCAATTGCAGAAATGGCTTTAGTGAACTCGTGTTCAATTTCTTCTTCGCTTACATCTCCGGATTTATAAAATTCAAACAAAACCTCTAAATCGTCATATTTTGAACTAACGATATCAAAATCTGTTACCCATCTTTTTACTTTGCTAATGTTTTTAAGTATAAGTTCTGCTTTCTCAGGATTTGACCAGAAATCTGGTTGCTGGGTTTTTATGTTTTCAGTTCTAACAAATTCAATCTTCGATTCAATGTCAAAGATACCTCCTCAAAGCATCTATTCTCTTTTTTGCTTCTTTTAATTTTTCTTGTGTCAACATATATTCGTATTTCTTACAAAATTAAAAAACTATTTTAGACTTCTTTAAGAATATCAAGAATTAAATCATACTCGAAACCTCGTCCAGCCGCAAATCGAATTAAACTTGTTTTTACTTTTATTGAATCTTTAGATTTTATAGTTTTATTTTTCTGCCTGATTATAGACTTTAGTGTATCTAAATAAACGTCATTGTCAATGTTTGTAATTGCTTTGGTTATATGATTTTCATTTATTTTCTTCTGTCTGAGAGTATGACGGATTTTTATCTTTCCCCATTTGTTGAATTTCAATTTGTCATTCACAAAGAAACCCGTATACCTTGCTTCATCAATATATTTTTCAGTTATTAAAATTTCTATTGTTTTTTCAATTTCTATTTCAGAAATATCATTTTTTGAAACATATTTTCGAATGTCAAAAACACATTTTTCTGATCTACTACACAAATTGCGTGCTTTCTGTAATATTGAATTGAATTCTTCCTTAGTAAGCATATTATTCAGTTTCTAAAGAAATTAAATAACCATTATGTTTACGGATATTCATGACATTACCGTTCTCAAAAATAAGATATTGCCCTTTTATTCCAATGAGTTTTCCAGCAACTAAATTTTCGTTGTCTAAGCTAATAGTATTAAAGTTGTCAATATTATAATCAAAAGGGTATACAAATGATTCAATTTTGTTATTATTACTAATATAATCTCTAAATTCTGGTGAAAGTTTTGCTATGATGTCGGTTTTAATTATAGAAAGATTCAAGTCAGTTTGTTTGCTTTTGAGCATTTTACTCCAATTTGTTTTGTCAGAAACGTGTTGTTTTAGGTCAACTTCTATCTGACCTGCAAGGTTTCTGTTTGGAGTTTTTGCAAATCTGATTGCTTTTATTGCACCTTGATCTATCCACCTCGTAGGAATCTGTGTATGTCTCGTTACTCCAACTTTCACCCCCCCAGTTATTGCAAGATAAACATAATGATCAACTAATGAGTTTGCTTTTGACCATGTCATATCACGACTTATTCCTTCATGCGACATATCCTTTTCTGGGTGCAAAATTCCTAAATCGCATTGTGGAATACTTGTAAAACAAGAATAACAGTATCCTTGATGAAAACTTTTATTTGTTTTAGCATTACAATTAATGCAATTTATCTGATTAAGA
>CAZUQY010000267.1:0-4820 GCA_964622935.1 uncultured Bacteroidales bacterium
GTTATATTCAATTAAACTCCTTGATATTGTTTCCTCAGATGATAAAGAAATAGTTGAAGATGTAATTACAAATAATAACCAAAAGAATAGTGAAAAGCATTTAGAATCGATTAGGATTTTAGATTCTGAGGAAAACAATAAGTATGTTGATATCAATACCGTACAAATAAAATGGGATTCACAAGATGCTATCTTGATATTTGCAAAAGATGTTACAAACACTATTGAATCAAAATTAGAATTAAAGAAAAAAGAACAGCTTTTAATGGCTGTTGCAAAGTCAACAGATTTATTATTAAAATCTAATGATGTTTTTGAAGTTTCAGATTCGGTTTTAAGTTTATTAGGTCAAGCAATAAATGTTGATCGTGTTTATATATTCCAGAATAACTTTGATAAAAATGGGAATGAATTATTCAGTACAAGTCAAAAGAATGAATGGAATTCAGGGTACGCTGAACCACAAATTGACTGCCCAGAATTGTTTGACCTCCCGTTTTTAGAGATTAAAGAAATAATAGAGCCTTTAAGTAACAAGAAGGAATTCGTATCTATTGTTTCAAAAATGGACGATTGCTATAGTAAAAGATCGCTAGAATCCCAAAAGATACTTTCTATTTTGGTTATGCCTTTATTTTTAGATAATAAATTCTGGGGCTTTGTCGGTTTTGATGATTGTAAGACAGAAAGAGTATGGTTAAATGATGAATTTTCGATTCTCCAATCTTTTTCTGGGACTCTTGCAGCAGCTATTCAAAGGCGGATATTAATGAATGAATTGAATAAATCTGTTGAAATTTCTCAAAAAGCAAATTTGGCAAAAAGTGAATTTCTCGCTAATATGAGTCATGAGATTCGAACTCCACTAAATGGAGTTATTGGATTTACAGATTTACTTATCCGAACTCCTCTGGATGAACAACAAAAACGATTCGCAAAATCAATTAATTATTCAGCTATTGCTTTGTTTGACTTAATAAATGATGTGCTGGATTTCTCTAAAATTGAAGCAGGGAAGTTAGAATTGAATAATGATGTTGTTGATATAAAACTATTTATTAATCAGATTATTGATATTGTAAAATTTCCAGCTGAGGAAAAGAATCTTAAGTTGAGTTTCAATTTTGATGAAAGTAGTCCCCAATATGTATATGTAGACCAGCTTAGGTTAAGACAGATTATTGTCAATCTTATTGGAAATGCAATTAAATTTACCGAACAAGGAGAAATTATAGTGACTATTGAATCAAGCAAAATAAATTCAGATAATATTAGAAAGTTCTCATTTTCGATTAAAGACACAGGTATAGGAATTGACAAGGACCTACAAAATAAAATCCTTGAGTCTTTTACACAGGCAGATGCCTCAATAACCAAGAAATATGGTGGATCTGGTTTAGGGCTTACAATAGTTAGCAAATTATTGAAAATAATGGAAAGTAAACTTGAGTTTAATTCGACATTAGGGCAAGGTAGTGAGTTCTGCTTTGATCTTGAATTAGAATTAGTAACTGAAAAAGAAAGCAAAGAGATTAATAATAATGATGTTCTAAACAATTCATCGAAAATGATAGAATCAGTAGAAAATGAGACTAAAACATTTAAAATATTGCTGGTAGAGGACAATGAAACAAATATGTTGCTTGCAAAGCATATAATCATGGTTGTAATGCCGGAAGCTAAAATTGTTGAAGCAATAAACGGCAAGGAAGGTGTAGATGTTTATGTTAGAGAAAACCCCGATTTGATTTTTATAGACATCCATATGCCAGAAATGAGCGGTTATGATGCTACGAGAATTATTAGGCAAACCCAAAATGGTAAAAACATTCCTATTGTTGCTCTTTCAGCAGGTACATTATCTAACGAAAAAGAAAAAAGTATGCAAGCAGGCATGGATGAATATGTCACAAAACCTGTAACGGTTAATACAATTAAGAGTATTATTGAAAAATATTTTACTAATAAAATAATGTAGCGTAATATGGTTAATGATTCAGAAGATAAATTATTGCATTTTAATGAGGAAAAACTGTTGCAATCAATTGGAGGAGACAAAGAGTTTGTTCTTGTATTGGTAAAAACTTTTTTTGATAATTATCAGAAATATGTGCAAAGTATTGAGGCAGCGATTATGTCAAACAATCAAGATTTATTAAAACTTAATGCTCATTCTATTAAAGGATCGGCTAGTTCAGTGTATTTCGAGAAATTAGCGAGTATTGCCAGAGAACTTGAAATGGCTGATGTAGAAGATGATAAACTACTTGATAAACCTATTGATGGAATTAGACGCAGAATATAAAAATTTAAAGAATATTTTTAATTTGTAATATTTTTTTAATAGCTTTGTATATTGATTATCAATAAAATAGGTTAATTAATCATGATTAGAGCACTGATTGTCGAAGATGATGCTGTAGCATATAAATTGCTACAGAAAATCATTATGGACAATTGTACTGATTTAGAAATTGTTGGATACGCAGAATCTACGAAAAGAGCCATCGACTTAATAAATGTTATGAATCCTGATATTGTATTTCTGGATATACAAATGCAGGATGGTTCTGGCTTTAATGTTTTAGAAGCTTTTGACGAAATAAATTTTGGGATTATCTTTGTTACCGCGCATGATCAATATGCTATTAAAGCGATTAAATGGAGTGCTCTTGATTATATTTTAAAGCCTGTTAATCCAGACGATTTGATGCAAGCACTTGCTAAATATAAAAAAGCATCTAAAAATCCAGAAAATACAATTAGGCATTCAACTTTAATGGAGAACATTAAGAATCATCAGAAATCTCCTCAAAAAATAGTACTCCCAACAAATGAAGAATACCATATTGTTTCGCCAGATGATATAATACGATGTCAGTCCGATAACTATTATACAAATATTTTTTTGACAAATGGTAAAAAAATCATGGTGTCTAAAACTCTTAAAGAGTATGAGAATTTATTGTCTGACGCGGGTTTTTTGCGAACACACAATTCTCATTTAATTAATATAAAATATATTAAAACTTTTGTGCGCTTACAAGGAGGCTATATTGTAATGACAGATGATAAAATAGTTCCTGTTTCAAGAAGAAAGAAAAACGAAGTGCTTGAACATATTAGTAATATGTAATTTAGCTTATGTTGTTTTTCCTTTATAGAAAGCCTGCAGCTCTTTTCTAACGTCTCTTTTAGCTATTTCAAATGATATAACATCCTGCCCTTTAATCTGAAATGACATCCCTCCTACGAAAAAATTATTTGTAATATTGAAAGATTCCATATTTTCAATTCTAAAAATATATTGTTGAGGAATAATTTCCAATAACTCTGTTTCAAAATCAATAATATCTACTGATTCTGCAACATTTATCAGATTTTCAACTTTTAATTGGTCATACATAAGATTTTTGCTAAAATCTTCTTTTTCGATAAGCATAAACACAAACTTATGAGTACAAATAAGTCTACCTGATTTTGTAGTTCCCGATCCGGCGTAATCATTCCAAGCAAATTTTGGAACTATCATAAAAACACTTTCATTATTCATACAATTAGATTTTTATTTGTTTTTCGTAAAACTCTTTTATTGCTTTTCTCATTTTTACATCTCCTATAGAAGCAGAGCACATTTTTTTCGTGCGTTTTTTTACCCTTATGCCACCAAATATGGAAAATCCAACATTTACTTCAAATTTCTCCATGTTTGCAAATGGATAAACTAAATCCTCCGGTATTTGTGACAATAGATCTGTTTCGAAAGTAATCAAATCTACTTTGGACATGTCTGCCAATGCCATGTCTATATATTCTCTATTGTAAAAATCACTTCTTGTAACTTCAGCAACATTGTCAATTTTTTCAATAAGCAAAAAGAAATATCTTTTCGTCATAATTGCCCTTCCCTTGTATACATTGCTGGCGTTTAACATATCGTTAAATTGCACCTTTGGAATTAGTAAATAGTCTTGATGTTCAATCATAATGTAAATATTTATTTAACCACTTTATCGTAAAATTCTTTTACCATCTTACGGTTTTCAGCATTTCCAATGTATGCAGAAGTGATTTTCTCTCCAACTAGTTTCATACGTAATCCTCCAAAAATAAAGAATCCGACATTTATTTCAAATTTTTCGAAATTTGAAAATGGTCTTACATATTTCTGAGGTAAACTTGCCACCATTTCTGTTTCGAATTGCACAAGCTCAAGATTTTCAAAATTCTGTTTAGCATTTTCAAAATATTTTTTGTCATATAAATCTCTATTCGTAATACCTATTGGATCGGTAGCTTTATCTGGCAATATAAAAAAGTATTTCTTAGTTAAAATTGCTTGCCCTTTGATATTCTCTCCTGTATTGAGAATATCATTGTAATTAAATTTTGGTAAATAGACAAAATCTTCTTTTGCTTTCATACTTTTGTAGCTTTAAATGGTTATTAGATTGATTGTTCCAAATATAATAATAATTGTTTTAATTTCATTTCTTGTAAAGGAAATTTTATAAAAAATTAAAAAACAATTATAATCAAATGCAAAATTAAAGTAAATTTTGTTTAATTTTGTTAAAACTAAATTATCAGATTATGAAGAAACTACTTTTATTATTACCTTTATTTTTTATGTTGTTCAGTTGTGATGTATTACTTCAAACACTTGGAGATCTTGATGGTGGATCAGGTTCTGGTCAGGGATTAACACAGACACAGGTCGCAAATGGGTTAAAAAACGCCCTTGAAGTTGGGATAGAAAATGCTGTTAGTCGTGTTAGTGTTACAAATGGATTTTATAATAATTCAGAAATTAAAATTCC
>CAZUQY010000268.1:0-869 GCA_964622935.1 uncultured Bacteroidales bacterium
AATTCCGGCGGCCATACAGAGAGCAACCCATACGGTCAGGTATTTCTCAAAAAATGCAATCTTTTTTTTCATGTTTTCAATATTTAGCAGTGTGTACATTTGGGTTATAACCCAAATGTACTGCTGCCTTATTTAACTTAAATTTTCTTCATAAAACTTCCAGAACGCATTCTTAATTTCGTCACGAACACGCCGAAACTCCAATTTGACAAATTCATCGCTGCCTATAGCATGTGACGGATCATCAAAGTCAATATGCAAACGATGTTTTACATTTCCTGAAAAAGCCGGACATGTCTTATTTGCTCCTCCGCATACGGTGATAACATAATCCCATTCATCATTGATGTATTTATTAACAGAGTCTGATATATGATGTGAAATATCTATTCCAATTTCTTTCATTACTTTTATTGCGCTAAGATTAAGTTTCCCGCTTGCTTCAGTTCCAGCAGAAAACACTTCTAACTCTTGATCAAATGACTTTAGAAAACCATGCGCCATTTGTGAGCGACATGAATTTCCAGTGCATAATATTAGAATTCTCATAATTCCTATGTAAGTTCTTTTTAATTCGGCAATTTTATACAGTTCTTTCTTTATTTTCCACAAAAGTCTTGTCTATATAAATATTCATGCTTTTCATTTTATTGAAATTTATATTCAAAGCTAAATAAAATATGTTGATTTATTTCATTATTAGAATTACTGAAATCAGCATTTAATAACTGATAGTTCAGGGATAAGCTAACTCCATCCACAGGCTGGTAATTAAATCCTGATATTATGGCATAACGTTCGGGGTAATTAGACACTAAAATATTTTCTAAGTTTTCGAGATAATCAAATCTTGCGAAATAAGAAATGTT
>CAZUQY010000268.1:879-4811 GCA_964622935.1 uncultured Bacteroidales bacterium
TCCGCCAATATTGAGGTCTTTTACAAATCGATTATTCATTCTGTAGTTATATTCTGCACCAATTCTAAATTTGTCTTTTAATTTATATCCTGCAAAAACTGAAAACATTTGCTGCTCTGTAATTAAACCCTCAAAATCTTGTTTAAAGTATTCATAATACATTCTAGCTTGAATAGACTTTGTAGGATTAAAATCAAAACCTGAAGTTAATTCTATTGTTCCCAAGTTGTCTTGATCGAATCTAAAACCTTCTCCATTTGTAATAGAAAAATCTCCACCTAACTTGTCATTGATTTTATAAAAACCAATAATTCCCAAGTCGGCAGAGGGCAAACTAAAATATTTATCTTGAAAAGTTGGCGCAACATATCTGAAGCCCCAAAATTTCTCTTGTGTGATAAAATGATTTAATAATATTGATCCAGCTTGAATCCTGATTTTTTCATTCGGCTTCCATTCTAAACTGGCAAATTTTAGAGTCATAGTATAATAACTACCTTCAGTTATTTGCATTTGGGCAGACAATGGATTATTTAAACTATCATAAACTAGAATATTTTCGATATTTGTAGGTCTGCCAGCATCTAGAATTATTTTCGCATTCCATTTTTCATTAAAAGTATATTGATACCCAAAATGAGCTCTGCCGAACTTAAAGCCATACTTTTTATTTGTTTTGCTACTCAAGTCATAATCAAAATTACCAAAAACATGAACAATGGGATGCACTTTTGAACTAAAAACAGTATCGTTTTGCGCAAATACAGATAAGGAGAACGCCACTAGAGCGATTAATATAATGCTTTTATTTAACATTTTAAATAAATTTAGAAGTAGTTGATTTACTACACTTATATAATTATTCTATACATTAAAACAACCCACCATAGATAAGTCCTGAAATAGTTGCCATTATTACAACCAGGACTACGTAAACAATAGTTTTTTGAGTTCCCATTACACCTCTAATCACCAACATATTAGGCAAAGACAAAGATGGTCCAGCTAATAATAATGCCAATGCAGGACCTTTTCCCATTCCAGCTGAAATTAATCCCTGTAAAATTGGGACCTCCGTTAATGTAGCAAAGTACATAAATGCGCCAACGATTGATGCAAAGAAGTTTGAGAATATACTGTTTCCACCAACTAGATTTGAAATCCACTCGTTTGGAATTACTCCAGCAATTGTTTGTCCGTCATGGGTTGATCCTAATAAAAATCCGGCAGTAATTACTCCAATTACAAGTAAAGGAAGTATTTGTTTAGCGAAACCCCAAGTTGACATTGTCCATTCCTTATTATCAGAGTCGCGCTTATCCAATAATGTAATTACACTCAATCCAGCGATACCGACAAGAACAGGAACAAGTGGGACTATTTTTGCATCTGCAATAAAAGTATAAGATAAAAATGCTGCTAAGCCAGTTGCTAAAACAGCTGCTAGCACCCATTGCCATTTAATTTTAAGAATGTAAATTAGTGAAAACACTAAACCAAGTCCGAAGAAAGAGGTGATATACCATTTGTAAAACCAGATATAATACCAAGTACTTGATGTGTCTCCTGCTGCAGGTGCGCCCCAATTTGCAAAGACTAAAATTAAGACCAAAATAAAGAAATGAAATGAAGTCTGCCACATTGGTCTTTTTTCTGGAGGTGGTGTTATGTTCATTTGCTCTTCTCTTTTTACTTTCTCTTCTTTGCGGTAAATTAATGACATTGCCCCACCAATGATTACACTAAATGAAACTGCCCCAATAACTCTAGCTACTCCCATCTCGAAACCAAGAATGCGAGCAGTTAAAATAATTGCTAGAATATTTATTGCAGGTCCTGAGTATAAAAAAGCTACTGCTGGTCCTAATCCAGCACCTCGTTTGTGAATACTTGAAAATAATGGTAGAATTGTACAAGAACAAACAGCTAAAACTGTTCCAGAAACTGCTGCAATAGAATATGCTACCCACTTCTTTGCATTTGCGCCAAAATATTTAAGGACAGAGCCCTGACTAACAAAAATCGATATTACTCCTGCTATAAAAAAAGCCGGCAACAAGCACAATATTACATGTTCCCGTGCATACCATTTCACAAGATCTAAGGTCGCATCAATTGCTGTCATAAATCTTACGCTTTCTATTGGAAGGAAAAAAGCTGCTGCAAAAACAACGCCTATCCATATCAGTATTTTAAGTTCTTTTTTTGTTTCCATTTTTTTGCTACTAAAGTGTACAGACTTGGGTAGTGTGTTTATAATTTATGCTCACTACTAACTTCTCACTACTATTTAAAAATAAAATAACCATACATAATAAAGACCTACCGCAATAAAAATAATTGCAACAATTCTTCTAAACCATTTCTCAAAAGCTTTAATTTTATTGTAAAAACCTCCTACGCTGGATAAACTAAAAGCTAAAATCCAAGCAAATATTACTACTGGTAAACCTGTTGCTATGGCAAAAACCAGAGGTAGAAAATAGCCACCTGATGTTGAAACAGAAAGTGGGATTAATGCTCCAAAGTAAAGTATTCCGCTATACGGACAAAAAGCTAAAGCAAATACAATTCCCATTAACAATGCTCCCCATGAACTTCCCTTTTTCGATTTTCCCTCCATCTTTGATGATAGTTTTCCCATAAAGGAAAAATTCAATTTTATTATGTCCAACATAAATATTCCAATAAGAATAAGAATCGGACCTAAAAAATATTCGCCATTATTACTAATCGCTTTTTGAATTTTAAAAACACTTGCACCTTCCTTCAGAATGATAATTAGTATAATGCCTAAAACCGTATAGGATATTGCTCTGCCTAAAGTATAAAGCAATCCATTGTAAAAGACCTTTTTTTTACTTTGTAAGTCTTTACTAATATATCCAATTGCAGAAATATTCGTTGCTAAAGGACATGGACTAATTGCTGTCATAAGTCCCAAAATCAAAGCTGTCAAAAGCGGAAATTCTGTATTATTTGCTAAGCTTTGTAAGAATTCCATGTTATTTTTTCTTTTTAGCTATGTCCTTTTGGATTTCCAGAATTAACTCATTGCCGGCCAGAGCTTTTCCGTCAGGTTGTGCAATCATATATTTTCTTGCAAGATCAGATAAGTCGTAATAAATATCAGCTTTTCTCTTCTTTACAACAAGAATACAAGTTTGAGATTTTGCACTATACTTTGTAACAAGATCACTATTTGCTTCATCAGAGATCTTTATGGCTTTAAAAACAACATCTCCATTAGGATAATTCTCCTCTATCATTGCTTTAATATCACCTTCGAGAGCATTGCATGATTTTGCTTTACAACAGGCAAGTTCTGCTTTGAAATATAAGAACTCTGCTTTTTGAGCAGAACTACTTAGGCTGTATAATAAAGCTACAGCTAAAACGATTAATATCTTTTTCATAATAATAAGGTTTAATTATTTAAATATTTATTTACTTGATTAATAACTATCTCTTCTAAAGCATCAGGATTCGATCTTGCATTTGCAAACGCATCATCAGTCAAATCAATAACTTCTTCGTCACTCACAATTATAAGACTACTAAATGCTATCTCATATTTATTTGCAAGTTCTTCATTTTCATCCTTAGAAAAATCAACAACAACAAAGGCAACATCCTCATTATCTGCAAAGTACTCTTCAATAGTACTTTTTGTTACTTCTTCAACTGCATTACAAGTTGCACAACGTTGTTCGCCATGAAAATAATATACTATTACTTTAGCATCTGGCTCTTTCAAATCATTATTCTCTGTACTGTTTTTACATGACATTACAGCAATTGCAGCAAACAGAATAACTAGTGTAATTTTTAAGTTTTTCATAATCTAAAATTTAATTGTTTTAAGTACTAATTATTTGATCTTTTATGTAATTTGACTCCTATTTTATTTTAAATAAATCTGCATACAATTG
>CAZUQY010000269.1:0-4800 GCA_964622935.1 uncultured Bacteroidales bacterium
TGCAATCGCTACAACGCATATATAAATAATAGGTTGTTGTTGCTGTTAAATTAGTGCTGGGGGTATAATTTGCTGTTGTATTCCAGGCCCTGACTATTGAACCTCCGCCTCCTGTAGCATCTCTCCATTGATATTCCCAGTTACCACTAAGATTACCACCACTATGAGTGTCGTATTGAAAAGTTACTGGATCCCCTGAACAAATTGTACTTTCAGAAGATGTGGCTGAAACACTTGTTGGTGCTGAGTATACCGTTACTGTAACGCCGCTGCTTGCTTCTTGTACATCACCTGTGCAATCGCCGCAGCGCATATATAAATAATAAGTTGTTGTTTCTGTTAAATTAGTGCCGGGGGTATAATCTGCTGTAACATTCCAGTTTCTGACATAATCTCCACCGCCTCCTGTAGCATCTCTCCATTGATAATGCCAGAGCCCACTACAATTACCACCACTTTGAGTGCTGTATTCAAAAGTTACTGGATCCCCTGAACAAATTGTACTTTCAGAAGATGTGGCTGAAACACTTGTTGGTGCATTACAAGGAGGAGGAGAAGCGTATGTAACCCTAATCTCAACTTTAGAAACCCAAAGCCTCCCTTTACCGTCGGGACGATCAATTTCTATTCTACAATCCAGATCTTGAACATCGCTCCAAGACCAGGTTCCAGGCGCGTTAACATCACTGGTTATGTTAAAATAAGAACCCCAAGCGCTCGGTAGCCGGTAATCTCCTGCAGGGTCATTATGCCCTCCTCCTGGACTTGACCCTCCAAAATAAGGAACTAGACGCGGAACAAGAGTCTTAAGCAGTGCATTACTCGGAATACCGTAATTATTATAATGATGCACTCTAAGCTCAACCTTCGTAATTGTTCCCAGATTAGTTCCAGGACAAGTATTTCCATTAGTGTACACATAACCCGTAATGTTATTATCGCTTCCAAAGGTGGCTTGATTCCCGTCAACAACATTAGCCATGGGACTAGAACCAGAGTCTCCATCCCAATTCCCAGCGTTAGAACTATTAAAATAATAAGTTACAGTTTGCGCATCTACATTAATTGCTACAGCAAGGAAAATAAATATCATGATTGCTGGTAAGGAGCTAATTGCTTTAATAGCCCCATTTCTCATACATGAAAACCAGTTCTTTTCTAGTTTGTATTTATTTTTTATAATCATTTAAGTATAATTATACTATTACTCAAATATATAGTGTCAAAATAAGACTTACTGGTACAACTTATCTAAAGTGCACGTATTGTTATCAAAACCTAGAGTTGATTTATCAAAAAGGATAGGTCTTTATCATATTTTTTAGATTATACATACATAAAGATTACCGTTATTGCCAATATGAGACATAAAATGCCTATCCCGATTTTCACTGTCTTTTCAGCCTTTATAAGGGATGCTTCGTTTTTGAACCTTCCGAAAATATTAATATTATTATCATTATTCATAAGTAAGAGATGTCATTTATTTTGAAATAAATCAATATCAAAGAAACACCCGTCTAGGTAAAACTTCAAGCCTGAGTTATCTAAACAGGTATATCAATCTATCAAAACCTTAATGTGATTTATCAAAAACAAATTTGATTAGAGTGAAATTTTCAATTTGCAGGCTTTTTACATTGAATAATAAGCTTCTCTTGGTCAGCCACCCTGAGCATTTCGTTCACGAGAAACCAAATCATTGCTCAGCGGGAGTTTTTTCTTAACCAAAATGCGAAGCATATCTACTATAAGGGTTGAAAAAATTGAAAAAATTTCAGATTGGGATTAATTCATTTATCAGCTTAGGAAGCGTTTTTTGAATTCCTCCTTTTTGCTGTTCGAAATTGATAGTTGGGCATTGTCAGATGTAATAACACTTCCCCCATCAGTTTTGGTGTACCTAACAACATGATCGAGGTTAACAATGTGCGACTTGAAAATTCTTATAAAACTCTGTTTTTCAAGAAGTTCTTCAAAATAACTCAGCGTACGGCTTGAGAGAAGAGAGCGTTTATCCGTTAAAATAAATCGTGTATAGTTTCGTTCGCCTTGCAAACGTACAATATCTGCTAAAGGTATCACCTGAAAACCTTCATGATCGGACAGGACGAGTTTCAGAATATTTCCTGAATGGTTTTGATAATTCTCAACAAGTGTTTTTGTTTGCTCCCTTAAGTTCTGTTTATCACTTATAGATCGAATGCTTTTCTTTACAGCCTGCTTAAACTCGTTTTCGCAGATTGGCTTCAGAAGATAATCAACAGCGGAAAAGCGGAATGCCTTTAAAGCATATTCGTTAAACGCAGTAGCGAAGATAACAGAGAATGTCGGCTCCTTAATTTGTTTCAAAAGGTCAAAGCCCGTTCCATCTGGCATTTCAATATCGAGAAGTACAATATCAGGCTTATGTTGAGAAATTTGACTAAGGCCAGATTTTACATTATCTGCTTGGCCTGATATTGTTATTTCAGGAAAGAATTCCTTAAGCAGATTTTCCAGAATGATTCTGCTCTGTTTTTCGTCGTCAATAATAACTGCTTTAATCATCGCTAAAATGAATTAAGGGTATTTTAATTAAAATTTTCGTTCCAAGTGATTTGCCGAGATCGTCATAAATATCAATAATATCAAATCCTGCATCTTTCTTTCTTCCGGCGCTCATATGATCAAGCCTGGCTTTTACAAGTTTCATTGCCATTGATGTATGCTGATTCATTTTTTTTGCATTTATCAGACCTGCCTGTTCTCTGCCAATACCGTTATCTTCAACAGTGCAAATAAGAATGTTATCTTTTTTAATAAATTCAATGCTAATTTTACCATTTTCCTCTTTATGCCTGATGCCATGCAATACTGCATTCTCTACAAATGGCTGTATGAGTAGAGTAGGAAGCGCTACACCACCCATTATATTGGAATTTGGAACAGTTATTTCATAGGTAAATTTGTGATTGAGGCGAACTTGCTCGAGGTCAAGATAAAGTTCTAGTATTTCTATTTCGTCCCTGAGAGGATGCGAATTCTTACTTGTTTGTTCAAGAACAGAACGCATGATCCGTGAGAATTTTACAAGGTATTCCCTAGCTAGTTTTGGTTTGTTATCAATAATAAATCCCTGTATAGAATTCAGCGAATTGAACAGAAAATGCGGATTCATCTGTGCATGAAGCAGTTTTTGAGCATTTTCCAAATTGGATATCTTCAGCTTATTTTGTTTTTGCCTGATTCGAAGTAAATACCTATTAAAAAACAGAAAAACTAAAAGCAAGCTCAGTACAGCGATTATGATTACTGTCTGGCGAAGCTTTTTCCCCGCTTCCAGTTTCGTCTCCTGATTCTTGATTTCGATGTTTTTAATTTGAATGGCTTTGGCATACGCCACACTGTCAACAGCTTGTTGTTTATTATATTCGTACTTGGCTTGTTCTTTCAGTGTTTGTTTATAATTCTCTTCGTTCAAAATACTGTCGCGCATAGCAATTTCTTCACTGTAATATTCAAAGGCTTTTTTGTAGTTTCCCTGTAAAACATTAAGATCTTTCATCAGTGAGGCAGCTTGTTCAATATTTTCGGGAAATCCGAGTTCTATGCTGAGTTTGTATGCCTTATTGGCATATTTATTTAATTGCAAAACATCGTTTTGCTGATGACTAACACGCCCCAGACTATAAAAAGAGTTTGCCATTCCCTTTTTATCTCCTATTTCTTCTCTGATTTCAAGACTTTTTTGATAGTATTCAACAGCTTTACCTATTAAGGAATCGCTCGCGACATTATCATCTCGCAACTGCGCTAAGCTTGCCTGATTGTTGTAAACAGCTCCAATGCTGTTAAAAGAGTTAGCCATGCCCTTTTTATCTCCTATTTCTTCTAATATTTTAAGACTTTTGTCATAGTATTCCAGGGCTTTTGGAATATCACCCTGTAAACTATAAATAGTCGCTATGTTGTGAAAAGAGTTGGCCATTCCATCTCTATCCTTAATTTCTTCCCGGAGCTTTAAACTTTTTTGATAGTATTCCAGGGCTTTGGAATTATCACCTTGATTATTGTAAATTAACCCAATATTGTTCAGGGAGGAAGCTGTTCCCCGTTTATCATCGATTTTTTCCCTGAGCATTAAACTTTTATGAAAGTATTCCAGAGCTTTTATTATATCGCCCAGCTCAGAGTAAACCATTCCGATATTGTTAAATGACATGGCCATTCCATATTCATCACCGATATCTTCTCTGAGCTTTAAACTTTTATGAAAGTATTCCAGGGCTTTTGATATATCGCCCTGCATTTGGTAAATAGATGCAATGTTGTTAAAGGGGGTGGCCATACCCTGTTTATCACCATATTCTTCCTTAATCTTTATACATTTATCAAAATATTCTAGGGCTTCAGAGATATTGCCCTGCTGCTGGTAAATATATGCAATGTTGTTAAAAGAGCTTGACATGCCCACTCTATCACCAATTTCTTCTTGGATATTAAGACTTTTTTGAAAGTATTCCAGGGCTTCTGAGGTATTGCCCTGTATTTTATAAATATATCCAATGTTATTTAGGGTTTTAGCAAGATACTTTTTCGTCGTGTAGGCTACAGGGTCAGTTTCTGGGATAGTTGCAATGAGATTATTCGATAAGTCAAATGCATTATTCCATAAAATTAATGCCGAATCAGGCATGTTTAAGTATATTTGTTCTCCCCAAAGCAAATAAGCACTAATCCTCCCTGTATCAGCAGGGCATGGTTCGGGGCATTTTATTTCAACAGCTGTAATTACTTTATTTAGCGAATCGATTATAT
>CAZUQY010000270.1:0-4780 GCA_964622935.1 uncultured Bacteroidales bacterium
TGAGCTTTTACGGTGCTTTACAGCCATCGTTACAATATTTTCTGAATTCTGATGATAATCGTAGATTTCTTTTAAATTAATATCTGAATAGATATCGACATTATGCAACAAGAATGTATCTCCTTCATTAAAGAATTCCTTAACGTTCTTAAGCCCTCCACCAGTATTTAACAACAAATCTGTCTCATCAGAAATAACAATCTCAACACCAAAATCATTATTCTTCACAAACTCCTTAACAAGATTTGAGAAATGGTGAGTATTTACAACAATATAATTAAAACCAGCATCACGAAGTTTCTCGATTTGCATTTGTAGCATTGTCTTTCCAGCAACTTCAACTAAAGCTTTTGGTTTATTGTCTGTTAGAGGCGCAAGTCTAGTCCCTAATCCTGCAGCAAAAATCATTGCTTTCATATTGAAAAAAAATGCTCCAAAAGGAGCATTAAAATTTAATTAATTTATATTTTATAATAAGAAACTCAATATTATACCTGCCGCTACAGCCGATCCGATAACTCCGGAAACATTAGGCGCCATAGCATGCATCAAAAGATAATTGGTACTATCGGCCTTATGTCCAAGTTCTTGAGCTACTCTAGCGCTATCAGGAACAGCAGACACTCCAGCACATCCAATAATTGGATTAACAGGATTAGACTTCGGTGACATCCAGTTCATAAGTTTCGCAGCCATTACTCCCATTGCAGTTGCTAAAACGAATGAAAGTGCTCCCATAACAAATATCAAAACAGAGTCTGATGTTAAGAAAACATCAGCCTGTGTAGAAGCACCAACAGTTAATCCAAGTAAAATTGTAATTGTATCAATCAATGGATTTGCAGCTGTTTCAGCTAATCTTCTTGTTGCTCCACTTTCTTTAAGAATATTTCCAAAGAACAACATCCCTAATAATGGAAGAGCAGTTGGAGATAAGTATGCCGTAAGCAGCAAACCAACAATTGGGAAAATTATTTTTTCTATTTTAGAAACCGAACGTGGAGGTCTCATTTTTATCTTTCTTTCCTTTTTTGTTGTTAATAAATTTACAACAGGTGGTTGAATAACTGGAACAAGAGCCATATATGAATATGCTGCGATTGCAATTGGACCAATCAGATTTTTAACATATATTGGTGCCCCTAGAGGGTCAAATCCAATGATATTCACACCATTTGCTAGTTTCGAGCTAATAAAAATTGCTGTCGGACCGTCAGCGCCACCTATAATACCGATAGCACCAGCTTCAGCAGGATGAAAACCAACCATTAACGCAAGTAGAAACGTTGCAAATACTCCAAATTGAGCAGCTGCACCTAATAACATTAATCGTGGATTAGATATAAGTGATGAAAAATCAGTCATTGCTCCAATTCCAAGGAATATCAACGGTGGAAACCATCCCTGAACAACGCCACCATACAAAATATTCATAACAGATCCTGGTTCATATATCCCAAGCTTTAAATTAAAATCAACAGCCTGAAACATTGGAATATTACCTATTAATATACCAACCCCTATCGGAATAAGCAATAAAGGTTCGTAATTATAACGTATTGCCAGAAAAATAAACAGCAATCCAATGAGCAACATAATAAAGTGTCCAACCGAAGCATTTGCAAATCCAGTAAACTCATAGAATTTTAATAAGCCGTGCATCGCTGCACTTCGATTTTCGAATTCAGATCCATCATTAAACACAAGTGTTCCATCTACAATCTTACATTCTCGAGAATCCAGCTTAATCTCTGCTGGTGTAGTTACATATCCTCTGCTGGTAGTGTTTGGATCAGTATTCTTACTATAGTGCACAACTGTGGTTTTCTCAAATACCAATTTAACTTTTTCACCATCTATGTAGTATTTTCCTGGATAATCATGCTTTGCAGAATCCATCGAAAAAGTTCCATCTTCTCGAAAAACTATGGTTTTAAATCTAGATACAGTTTTAACATTAGCTTCTTCTTCAGGCATAATTGGCGTTGGATAATATCCGTCTGACTTATTCATCCATTTGCCCTGAGTAACATCATCTTTTGCCAGATTATTTCCTGCAAAAGAAAAAACTGTTAAAACAATAAATAATAAACTAAAAAGTATTTTGATTTTCATTTTATGGTTTTTGCTTATTCAATTTCAATTAAAACATCATTTTGTAAAACAGACTGTCCAATCTTAACTTTAACAGAGGTGACGACCCCATCAAACTCACAAACAATATTATTCTCCATTTTCATCGCTTCCATTATTAAAACGATAGTCCCCTTAGTTACTTTATCGCCTTCGCTTACTTTAACATCAAGGATATTTCCCGGTAATGGGGAATTTACTGTTCTAAAATTACCCGACGAAGCTTTTGCTTTAGGCTGAACAGGCTCATTTTTAACAGCCTGTGGTCTTGCTTTTCTAATGATAGGTGTAGTTTTTTCAACTTTTTTCTCAAGCTCTACTTCGTATTTTGTCCCATTAACCTGAATATGAGCAATATTTTCAACGATATCCTCCATTGCAACATCATACTCATTATCATTAATTTTAAACTTGAAGTTTTTCATTTATTGAAATTTTGTTTTAGTTAATATTGATGATTTTATTACTCCATTGAGAACTAACACGATCGCGAATATCCATTGTAAGCATCATGGATTCTTCATCATGCATATCCTCAAAATGCAAATGTAAAGCCATTGCTATAGCAGCAATAATTTCACCATTCTCGTCCTTAATTTCTTCACCTTTAGACTCAATAGCTTTTTTAGCTTTTTTTGATTCTTTTTTCTCTTTTCCATCAAAGTTGAAAATTTTTGGAAGAAAAAAGAAAAATAAATAAATTGAAATTAATGCAGCGAAAACAATACTAAATCCAATAATGAAAATAGTAATTGCATTTGCATCGATTTTAGAAGTATCAAAAGAAATTGCGCTTAATAAACTCAACATAGAATTATTTTTTAAAGTGGAATATTTGTATGTTTTTTGGCTGGCATTTTATCTCTCTTTGTTGCTAATGCAGCAAGTGCTCGAATAATTCTAAACCTCGTATTTCGTGGTTCAATCACATCATCAATAAAGCCATATTTTGCTGCTTGGTATGGATTTGCAAATTTCTCTTTATACTCTAACTCTTTTTCAGCAACATATTCAGCTCTTTTGTCAAGATCTTCTATTGCATTAAGTTCTTTATAGTTTAGAACTTCAATTGCTCCTTGCGCTCCCATAACTGCGATTTCAGCAGTAGGCCAAGCATAGTTAAGGTCACCTTTTAACTGTTTACAACTCATAACATCATGTGCACCTCCATAAGATTTACGAAGTGTTATTGTAACTTTTGGCACAGTAGCTTCGCCATATGCATACATAAGTTTTGCTCCATTAGAAATAATTCCACCATATTCTTGAGAACTGCCAGGTAAAAATCCAGGAACGTCAACAAGGGTAACAAGCGGAATATTAAAACAATCGCAGAATCTAACAAATCTGGCAGCTTTTTTCGAAGCGTCTATATCAAGCACTCCCGCAAGGAAACTAGGTTGATTAGCAACTATCCCAACAGACTGACCATTAAATCTGGCAAAACCGACAACAATATTCTTTGCATAATACTTATGCACTTCTTCAAAAACACCATTATCTACAATTGTAGAAATAATATCTAAAACATTATATGGCTTATTTGGATTATCAGGAATAATATCATTTAAAACATCATCTATTCTATCAATGGAATCTTCACAATCAATAATTGGAGTAGTTTCCATAAAATTCTGAGGCATAAAAGAAATCAATCTTCTCAAAGTATCAATTGCTTCTTGTTCATTTTCTGAAACAAAATGAGCAACTCCTGATTTTGAAGCATGTACCATTGATCCGCCAAGATTTTCAACAGAAATATCTTCTCCTGTTACTGTTTTTGTAACTTTAGGTCCAGTTACAAACATATAACTTAATCCTTCAGTCATCAGAATAAAATCAGTAAGTGCAGGTGAATAAACAGCACCTCCAGCACAAGGACCCAAAATTGCAGATAACTGAGGAATAACACCAGATGCTTCAATATTTCTCTGAAAAATATCAGCATATCCTGATAAACTCAAAACACCTTCTTGGATTCTTGCTCCACCACTATCATTAAGGCCAATTACAGGTGCACCAGCTTTCATTGCCATATCCATAACTTTGCAAATCTTTTTTGCATTAGTTTCGGACAAAGATCCACCTAAGACAGTAAAATCTTGCGAATAAACATAAATTAGACGACCATCAATAGTTCCGTAACCTGTAACGACACCATCACCAAGAAATGATAACTTATCAAGACCAAAATCTGTAGCTCTATGAGTAACAAACATGTCAAGTTCTTCAAAACTACCTTCGTCTAATAATAAATCAATTCTTTCGCGGGCTGTTAATTTACCTTTTTCATGTTGTGCATCGATGCGTTTTTCTCCACCTCCAAGGCGAGCCTGCTCACGCATCTCAACAAGTTTTTTAATTTTTTCTTCAATAGCCATTTTAAGATTGTTCTAGTGTTATTTGCTTTAAGTTATTTATCCTGCTTATCTTCACAAATTTCCGTTAAAACACCAAAAGTTGATTTTGGATGTAAAAATCCAATATCAAGACCTTCTGCACCTCTTCTAGGTGTTTTATCAATTAACTGTATGCCTTGATTTTCGAACTTTAATAAAGCCTCTTCTATTCCATTGACAGCAAAGGCAATATGATGAATTCCCTGTCCTTTTTTTCTATAAACTTGCGAACTCGACCCTCTGGATCT
>CAZUQY010000271.1:0-4751 GCA_964622935.1 uncultured Bacteroidales bacterium
ATTTTCTCCCCACCATAAACTCCTTCTACAAAAATCTTTTCATCAATGTATTTGGTAAATTTGAAGAGTTGCTTTTTTATTTGTTGTACAAGCTCACGTGTTGGAGCAATAATTAAGCCTTGCACTTCTGCTTTATTAGGATCAATTGAGTTCAAAATAGGTAAGCCAAAAGCCGCTGTTTTTCCAGTTCCTGTTTGCGCTAAACCAATTAAATCAGTCCTAGTCTCTAAAAGCATTGGTATTACTGCTTTTTGAATTTCAGTTGGATTTATAATATTGAGTTCTTTCAGTGCTTCTATGTAAGCCTTACTTATTCCTAATTCTGAAAATGTTGTCATAATTTTTTATTCTGGCACAAAAGTAATTTGTAATTCCGACAAGCAATGGATTTAATGATAAAACTACGCTATTAAGCTTATATTTCTACTCCATCGCTTTGGAGAATCAACACTGTATCACCGTTTAAACAAATTGAACTAAACAGTAATTTTGAAACTATTGAAGATTCCACACTTATTAAAAACCAACAATTAGGTAAACTTGTAGCAGCTCGTAGGAACGGTCTCGGCTATGTGGAGTGCGGAATAGGAGTAGAAATTACTTTTTCAAAGTTCCTACGAAGCTAAATTTTTAGACTTTGTTTTTAAATTTTTGCACTAAAGCCAAATTAAAACATTTGGCGTTGAACGTTTAGAATCACTTTTCGCATTAAATATAGATGTTGTTACCACCTGTATTTTAGTCAACAAATGTTTCTTTAATTATTGACTTAACTTCCTTTATTTCTGCTTTGGAAAGCAATCCTAATGTTTTAATTATGCGTTGTTTATCAATTGTGCGAACTTGATCTAATACTATCCAACCAATTCTATTATCATGTTTTATTTCTACTCTGGTAGGATAATTCTTAGAACTCGTTGTCATTGGAGCAACAACTATAGTTCTTAAATATTTATTCATCTCATTAGGTGAGATCACTGCACATGGTCTGGTTTTTTGTATTTCGCTGCCAATAGTTGGATTAAGATTGACAAGAATAATATCGTATTGTTTTATTTCCATTCCTCAAGATTTTCGTCTTCAAAGACATCATTAAATAATAACTTATCATCATCATTCTCATTCATTTCTTTGAATGATTTTTCCCAGCCTTTTCTTGGTCTTGCTAATGGCTTAACTATAATGTAACCTTTCTCGAGAATGAGTTCAACCTTATCTTTTATATTATATTTTTCAAGCAAGGTCTTGCTTAATCTAATTCCCTTTGAATTTCCTATTGGCACTATTGATATTTCCATTGTATTAAGATAATTATTGTGATTACAAAGTTAGCACATTGTTTTGTGAAAAGCAAATATTTTTTCTTTTAATTAATATTGGTGGTAACGGTTGCGGCTATGTGGAGTGCGGAATAGGAGTAGAAATTACTTTTTCAAAGTTCCTACGAAGCTAAATTTTTAGATTTTGTTTTTAAATTTTGTCGCAAAAGCCAATTAGCAATCACGAACACCATTGAGAATAATTAAATAGTGAGTAAATGTAAAAATTTGGCGCTGTTCGGAAGCGTTCTGCACGAACGGTTACAGCCGATTTTCCACATTACATATAGGTGTTGTTAGCGGCTGTGCATTCTCATTTGTAGAGCAAGTTACTTTCAACTAATAATTTTACTCTTTAAAATCACTTGTTATTAATTGGCCTTCATTGTATTCAATTACTATATAATTAGTCTTTATTCCAAAATCAGTCGTCCATTTCGTTGGTATGACGTCCGCTTCACCATTGTAAGTTTGAATTCGCATTAATATTTCTGGGAGTCCATCATTGTCTATGTCACGAATATCAAATTGTTCTGGCTGGCTGTTGTCAACGCCAACGATGTAACCCCCATCCATTTCAAAAGGGAATTTTCTTTTCTTATTGTCACTACTTAAAACAATAGTGATTTTGTAACAACAGTGCCCTCCACCAGAGAAATCAAAGTAGATATGGTCATTAATCTTGTCTCCATCTATGTCAAACTGGTCAAGCCAATTTGAAACACTGTCGTCGGGGATTTGATAATAAACGTCTTTGCTTATTTTTAAATGAAATATTTGTTTTTCAAATGTTTTTTGTTTTTCCTCTGCTGATGATGTCAGCCAAGAGAAGAGAAGAATTGTAAGTCCGAGAAAGGTTGTCAACTTTTTCATTGTTTTTTGTTTTTTGTTTGCATTGGTGCTAACTATCGTATAACCCCAATTTTCTTCTTGTTATACAATATATTTCGAAATATTGCATACTTTCATTCCGCCATATTTCATCGCAAATTACACAATATTTTATACTCAAGCAATATTTTAGAAGCATTTTGTGAAAACAAAAAGGGCACAAGACAAATTAAGGGTTATGATATAACAATTAAATGCTTTATCTTTGACTGTGTTAACTAGAGTATTGTTTAACAGCATAACTAACATCAACCGACAATAAACGATTAAGTAGTCCTCATTAGTACATTCGCAGAATTTGCGAGTTTCGTCAAAGATTGAAATAAGTGCAACTAGTTGCGTTTAGGAAGATGTTAAGGTGCATTAAGAAAATGATACTATTGCTAAATTCTGAGAGTTTAATTATAAAAAAAGATTATGTGTAAAAAAAGATTATTTAAAGCTAGTTTAATTATTACAATGCTTTGTATGCTAATTTCTTCAAGTTCATTCGCACAGAATGCAGTTAGAAACCTACCTGATGGTTGGACTCATGAGGTCATTTACCAGTCTGATTTTGTCTCACCAAGTTCAATGTGTCTAAATGGGGATAATGACTTGCTGGTTTTGGATAATTCGATGAATAAAATTGTCATCATGGATGAAGAATATAATTTTACAACTTATATTTCTTTAGATACTTTGCATTTATCTTCTATTGCTTATCAACCTCTTACTGACAGGCTCATTGGTTTTGCCGGAGGAAATATTTATTCCTATCAGGATGGAGAATTTCAATATTTAAACACAATAGAGGCTTCTAATTATATAACAACAATCGCAATTAATCCAGATAACGATTACTTCTATGGTGCTAGTCTTTTTCCAGATGCTCAGATCAATTATTATGATAGTAATGGTAATTTAATTGAAACAATTGTTGAGGGCACAATGGGGTGTACCCAAATTGCATACGACATTATCAATCAAAAACTATATTATAGCGAAACTTATACTGGAGAAATTACAGAATGTGATTTGCAAAGCCAAGAAACTTCTACTTTAATCACTGGATTAGGTATACCGGAAACAGATGAAGCTATTGCCGTTGCTCTTGACGAAAACAATAATCTGTACTTCTATACAACAGTTGTTGCAACATCAACTTATAATGGATTAAATATATATTCGGAGGGTTCTTTTACACAAATTATGGAGTCTGGATCTGCAATGGGCACAATGATCTGGTTGCCAGGTCAAAATTCATTTATTAATACGAGCAGCGCTGGTGGAAATCTAGTTTTATATGATCTAACAGAACTTACATCTGAGGAGCTTTTTCCTTCAGTTAATACCTCAATTCTTGGCGAATTACAAGACAGTAGTGTAATCTTTGGTATGAAAAGTCAATTACATAAAATTGAAGATCAGAGCCATTCAGAATTAGGCAATCGATTTGAAGATGGACTTATTGCAATCACTTTTGACTCACTTGGGAATATTTATGGGGTACTATTTGACAGAAATCAAATTATCCAAATTGAGCAGGATGCAAGTTATGAGGTCTTAGTTCAGGAATTTTCTGATCTTCATATGGGCTATGTATATTATGATTTAAAAAATCATGCATTAATCATCTTTATTGAATCTGAAGACCTATATCAAATATGGAAAATGAATATTGAAGAAAACCCTGAACCGATTGTGATCTATCAGGATACAGAGATTGGATCCAATCATGGAACTGTTGACCCTTATGGCAATATATATTTCTATGATTATGAAACCAATAATATTTATAAAATAGATGAGACAAGTCATAGTAGAGTGGTACAATTCAGTAATGTGGTTCAAGTAGCAACAGTGGGTGATCCATTAATCTTGTATAGTCCAAGTGCTGAAGGAATACTGATAGCTCAAAATGATAATTTCGTAATTTTTCCTATGAATGGAGATCCATCATTTATTTTTGCAGAAAACGTAATAGGAATAGATAATGGAGGTATGTATGAGACTCCGGAGGGCGATATTATTTGTACACATACTGGTCAAATATTTAAAATGGATAAACACGCCAATTCATCTATTGATGGTAATAGTCTATTGGATGAAGTCATTCTTTACTCTAATTATCCAAATCCATATAAACAACGCACCGAAATTAAATTCTTTATTCCTAAAGCATCACATACTACTTTAAAAATGTATGATCAATTTGGCAATGTATCACAAATTCTCACTGATGGGTTTTTGCAAGCCGGTAAACATTCTATTGTGTTAAATGAAAAAAACTCTAAACCTGGGGTTTGTTTCTTGCGCCTGGAAACATGTGGTGTCATTCATTGTAGAAAAATGATAAGACTGAAGTAGGTTAATAGATCGCTCATATATTTGTAGTCTCCTAATCAAAATTATTTATAAAATAAAATTCGCTGAACCAGACAACAAACTAGCTTGAACTATGCTAATGTTGTGTGCAGCCTATCAGTTTCTGCATACTAATATGATTTTTGAAAGCTTTAAACACATCTCTTTTAGTTGTTGTAATGTTCTTGTGCTTTT
>CAZUQY010000272.1:0-4746 GCA_964622935.1 uncultured Bacteroidales bacterium
AAATGCTTTTGATGGTTTAAAAGCAGGCACTTTATGTGCAGGAATTGTAATAGTAGTGTTTTTAGAAATATTTCTTGCTGTTTTTGCAGCTCTCGCTTTAACAACAAAACTTCCGAAACCTCTTAAATAAACATTTTCTCCCTCAATTAACGAATCTTTTATAGTCTCCATAAAAGTTTCGATTGTCTTCTGTACCACTAATTTCTCAATCCCAGTACTGCGAGAAATCTCATTTACTATGTCTGCTTTTGTCATTTTAAATATTTTTAAAAATTATTAACTACTATTTTTGAGGTTGCAAAGATAACACTTTTTTAAAAACAGAAAAGAAAAAACACGAAACTTTGACAATATTTTAATCATCTGACAATCAGAGCATTATTAAAATGCCGAATCTTAGCCGAATTTTACATGCCCTTACCCTGAAAAATAATCTTGATTGTATAAATCATAATCTTAAAATCGATATAGAGCGATCTGTTTTCGATATATATAATATCATATTTAAGTCTTTCGATCATTTGACCAACATTCTCAGCATATCCATACTTAACCTGCCCCCATGATGTTATACCAGGTCTAACGGAAAGAAGGTGTGCATAATGAGGAGCCTTTTCGACAATCTTATCTATAAAGAACTGTCTTTCGGGCCTAGGACCTACAATGCTCATATCTCCTTTAAGAACGTTAAAGAACTGTGGAATTTCATCTAATCGTGTTTTTCGCATAAATCGTCCAAAACGAGTAACGCGACTATCTGTTTTACTACTTAAAGCAGGCCCGTTTTTCTCAGCATCTACGAACATAGAGCGAAACTTAAATATCTTAAAAGGCTTTTTCGATTTGCCTATTCTATGATGACTGTACAAAATCGGCCCATCCGAACTTAACTTTACCCCAATACTCAAGATTAAATAAACTGGAAATAAAATCAAAATGGCAACAATACTTATTGCAATGTCAAGAAATCTCTTTGCATGCTGTTGCCATACAGGCATTATATTATGATTTATTTCAATTAATGGCATTCCGAATATAGATGACATGCGGACTTTACCTATTAATATATCATACATATCAGGTATAACTTTTAATAACACTTTTGTACCCTGAAGTTTATTAATTATATTCTTTATCTTACAATGTTCACGAGATTCTACAGCAATTACTATTTCTTCTATTTTGTGAGTCGATATTATTTCATGTATATCATCAATATATCCAAGATTTGGTAATACATCGTCAAGCAAATAGTTATCCTGTTCATCAACATAAACAAAACCTACAAATTTTAAGCCTGACGACATTTTTTGTTTTTCTACCTCTTCAAGTAGTTTTAATGCTTTTTTATGACACCCAATTATCAGAGTATTAAACTGCAACTTCCTGTTATGAACAAGCTTATTTGTAACTGAAGTAATAATTAATCGTGGAATATAAGTTAGGACAAACTGCAATAAAAATAGTGTGACAAACATCAGATAATAATGTTTGTATTGCCCAACCCAATCATCAAGAATCAAAACAAAGAAAATAATTGTAACTCCAAGCAGTGTTGTTAGTAGAGTTTGACCCAACTCCTGCAATCTAGATTTCCTGTATGGCACTTTATAATAACCACTAAGCAGATGTAGCAAAAGCCAAAACAATGGAATAATAAGTAATGCATAATAAAACTTAGTGTCAAATTCTACAGGGATTTCATAACCAAGTTTATGAGGCTCTATATATATTTTTCTAAAACTAAAGAAAAGAGCCCATGCTAATACTGCAGCAGTAAAATCAAAAAATAAGTATTTTATATTCTGTAATGATTTTTGCATTATTACTGTGTTGACAAATAAACTAATTTAACATTATCAATAAACACTTCTGATTTTTCTATCTCAGATTCTGGATCATGAACACAAGTAAAAAACAATCTAAACTCAACTCCTGTTACATTATTTACAAAATAATTCAAATCAATATAGACTTTTTTCCACTCATCAGTAGGATTAAATGTATAAACATGTTTTCTTACTTCGGTAACCGTTGAGCCTGTATATTCTTTAGAAAACAATCCAAAATTGAAATAATCATTTGATTTAAAATTAATTTCCAAATATGCCGCGCCGTTTTTCTCAATTTCAAACAATTGAGAACTTCTGCATTCAAAGTTTTGTCTATCATCATCGACACAGAAATACATTGACTTCCCTTCAAATGCATTAGCACCCGAAACAAGGCTGATTGTTGTATCACTTTGATCACTAATTTCGAATTCTATTCCAATATCTTCAAAATCCTCAGTCAAATCAAATATGGCTGGACGATAAGTAAAAACAGGTTCTAATTTTACGACACCCTTCTCTTCAAGAACAGTATCTGTATAATAACCATACATCATAGGATAAATAACCCGAGCAGCATCTCCTCCTGAATCTTTTATTCCCGGTTCAATCTGTATGTTTTGCATACCTGACTCAAGCACTGGTACGGTAAACGGAACTTCAAAAACACCAATTAATTTGTTGTTGACATATAACCAACAATCAGTAATATTATGAGCTGATGACCCCTGATATGGATCTGTAACAGACAAAACAATTGTATCAACTGATATATACGATGGTATTTCTTCCGAAGGATTAATTATTTCACAGGAAGAGAAAAATATCGAAACAATAAAAATAGCTAACAGTAAAATTTTACTCACAATATACTTTAAATTAAAACATGCAAAATTAAAAACGCAAATATATGTCTATTATTGCATGCTGGAAAAAAAAATTAAAAACCTACTGATAGTTTTATTTTATCTTTAATCTGACTGGCTACAGAATATGTCTTTAATACAGTCTCAAGGTCAACCTCTGGAGATTTGTCCATGACAATCGATTTAGCAAATGATGAAAATTCATCATAATAATGATTGTTTGGTTTGACAGGAATTGGATCTACAATTAAGTCTCCAATATTTTCCTGGAAAAGTTTCATTTCACTTTCCAAGTTACGCTTTTTAACTAACCAAGCCTTATTTCTTACAAGATCCATACTTGTATAGTCCTTATCACAATAAAAACTTAACTCATGACTGTTTGTTGTAGCAATTCTACCTGATGTTAACTGCGCAACGCTTCCATTCATAAACTCTAATCTTACATTAATAATATCAGGACCTTCTTTGTTTATTGAAGTTGCATTTGCATGAACAGCCTTAATATTTGATTTAATAACTCCTAATACAATATCAATGTCACCAATAAGCATATCCATTAAAACAGAACAAGCTTCGACATTAAACGCAAACTTTCTAAAATTATTAGATTGTATAAATTTAGGATTTATAATAAATGGTTTTGCTGATAAAAATGTATTATTAAATCGATGATGAAAACCTGCTTGTACTTTAACATTTGCCTCATCAACAATATCTGAAAGTTTATTAACATCCCGATTACAATATTCTGAAGATGGTTCAAAAAAGACATGTTTTGAACTACGCACCAACTCCTCAACCTTATCAAGTCCCGACATTGGAGACAATGCAATTATTGCATCAACATCATTTAGCAAAGAACCGGCTTCATGGTATGCTTTTAAATTGTATTTCCCCTCAATATCATTAACTACGTTCTCGTTTGGAGAATACATACCAACAACATTAAATTCAGGAACGTCTAGTAGTTTCTCAAGCATATCTGCATCAACATCAGGATGTCCGTATATTCCGGTTTTTATCATAAATCTGTTTTTCAGTAAAAATACACTTATTAGTTACTATGAAACAAGGTCCCCTGTAATGTTTTTCAACCAAACTATGTTAAAACTATCATTTATAAAAGTTAATAGATACTAATACATCTAAGGTCTTTGGCATTTAATGTCTGTTTTTGATTTTTTTAGAGATAATACTTGCATATTTTGTAATCTTGTTATATCTTCGCAACCCATAATAATACATGGTCTAGTAGCTCAGCTGGATAGAGCAACGGCCTTCTAAGCCGTAGGCCTCAGGTTCGAATCCTGACTAGATCACAAAAGCCTCTAATGAGGCTTTTGTTTTTTATTTTCTGCACTTATTTAATCATTTCTTCTTTATAATCGTGAATTTATTTCGTACTTTTGAAGAAAATAAAGCCAATTACTATGAAAATAAAGTCAATTTTGCTCACAATTATCATTTCCTTGTTTTTTGTAACAGTTTTTTCTCAAACCAATGAAGAAAAATACAAAAATGCAGAGGATATGATTGACAACTTTCAATTTACTGAAGTAATCGATGTTCTAACTGAGCTTACAACTGCTGAACCAGACAATTATTTATATTTTAAAGATCTTGCTTATTCATACCTAAGTTTATTTCAGTATGAAACTGCAATCAAATATTATGAGAAATCTGTTGAATTAAATCCTGATTGCATCAAATGTTATTCACACCTTTCACGCGCATGGTACGAATTAGGCAATCTAGATCAAGCAAAAGAGATTATTGATAAAGCTTTTAAATTAAGTGATACTACAGCACACCTATACATGACTAGAGGGTTGATTTTTCAAGCCAAAGAAGACAACGACAATGCAATGATTGATTTCACAAGAGCTATACAGCTTGATAAAGAAAGTACTGACTTCCTAATCACAAGAGCAAACTTTTACATTCAAACAAATCAATCTCATTTTGCTTATAGCGACTTATCTAAAGCTATTGAACTAAAACCTGAAGAAGCAGAATACTACTATTACAGGGCTTACATTCTATTA
>CAZUQY010000273.1:0-4735 GCA_964622935.1 uncultured Bacteroidales bacterium
AATTCTTGCAAATCCAGATTTATTCCTAAAATAATTAGGATTTGGAATTGTTATAATATTAGATGAGATATTTGAATTGTTACAGCTTATAAGTATAATACCATTAGATCTAAATTGATTTAATCTAAGTCCTTTAATCTCAATACTATCTGCATTATAGCAATTAAACGCTGCTAAAACATTATTCTGACCATCTAAAATTATTGCGGGATTATCTTCTATGTAACCAGTTTGAGTTGTTCCATCTATTACCACTGTATTTATTATTTGCGGGTAATAATATATTGGATTTATTGTGTGTGGTCCAGTACCCGGAATATCAAAATCAATAGTACAAGCACCTTCTGTATCATTAGCTTTTCTAATTGCCCACTGTAATGTTCCGTACATTTCAGGATCACATAAGTTATCATCGTATTTATATGGATAATCGAAAGGATTAACATCAGTAGATTTTATCACGGTGAAACCATTTTGTACTAATGGTACATTAAATGCATACGATCCAACCCAATCACTCAGCCCTGTACCGCAATCCGTATTTAGATAATATTCATATTCTATGTTTTCATCAAGTCCTGTAATTGTTATAAAATTATCTGTAACCTGAGTCATGCTTATAAGCCAGTTGTCATCAAGAGGATCTAGGCCTTTTAAACCAATTGCAACATTAAATGTTACACCGATTGGTCCATCCCAAGATAAAGTGTGGCTTGTTGAAAGTCCTTGGGTTGCCGTTAGATTAGTAGGGGCCTCGCAATCCGGATATATTTGATTGCCAAAAGCGGATGTGTTATTATTATTATCTGTTTGTGTCACCACAAAATGCATATAAATAGAGTTTGCTGCAACACTCCAATCTCCATTACTATCTGCAGATGTGCTTGTTAAATATTCGTATGCATTTTCAGAGTCCGTACTACTAAAAACTTCTATTGTACTGTTAGGCAAAGCAGTTCCTAATAGAATGCCATCTGTATAACTTGTAATTACAGGAGGCTGAATATTATTATTTGCCTCAGGACTTAGTATAATTGCAAGTGGATTATTATAGATTGTATTACCCGATATTTTATTAAAATTATATCCATCTATAGCAACTCCAGCATTGATACAATTCGTGATTATGTTAGCCTGTCCTGCAGCTGTTCCTCCAATTATGCAGTATTCTGACATATCAATATAAACTCCGTATTTAGCAGTTCCTGAAGTACTGAGAGAATTAACTTATTTTGTTCCCGAACATTTCAACATAATTACTCGAAATTACTTGAATACCGATACCGGGAGCAAAAATGTTACTAATTTCATTATCTAATACTTTTGAATTATTGCTAAGATTTAATAAAATTGCATTGGAAATAAAATTTGCCATGTGCAAACCTTTAATTGTGACAGTAGTATTGTAAACGTTAAAACAAAACTGTGATTTATCTTGTCCGTTTATTTTAATCATAGGATTACCCAGAGTATAACCTGGTTGTGTTGTAGCATCAATTATTACAGGCTTATTGATTTGAGGCAAGTATGAAATTAAACTTATCTCCTGAATTCCCGATCCTGGGATATTAAAATTAATGGTTGATATTTCTGCGGCATAATTTGCCTTGTTTATTGCCCATTGTAATGTTCCGTACATTTCCTGATCGCACAAGTTATCATCGTTGTTAAATGGATGCTCGAAAGGATCAACATCTGTTGATTTTATCACAGTAAAAGCATTTTGTCCTAATGGTACATTAAATGCATACGGCAATGCCCATTGACTTTCTACTGTACCACAATTAGCATTTACCATAAACTCATACACTGTGTTTTCGTCCAGTCCTGTAATTGTAATATAATTTTCTGTAATATTAGGAGTAAAACTCACTAGCCAGTTTTCATCGCCTTCTCCATGTCTGCCAACTGCAACATTAAATGTGGCACCTGCCGGTCCAATCCATGACAATGTATGACTTGTTGATATACCTTCGCTAGCGCTAAGGTCAATAGGAACTTCACACTCAGAATACAATATATTGCCAAATGTAGATGTATTATTATTGTCATCTGTTTGGGTTACTAAAAAGTGTTCATATTCTGTACTTAATTCAACATACCAATCCCCAATCACATCAGCAACGGTACTCATCAAATACTCGTTAGCATTTTCCTCTCCTGTACTGCCGAAAACTTCTATTGTGCTGTTGGGCAAAGCAGTTCCATTTAGCACTCCATCAGTGTATGCGTAAACTATCGGTTTGTCAATATAATTGTTTGAGCCATCTATGTATGTCATTGCAACATTATTATTATATATTTTGTTGCCTGATATCTTAATCTGTTGTGAAACGACTAGATACAAAGCCATGTTGCAATTTTTTATAGTATTTGCCTGTCCATCTTCTGTTCCGCCAATAATAATATTGTTAGAATTTTTTAAATAATAACCAAAAGAGTAATTCCTTGCATTTTCATTATCTAGTTCGTCTTCGATTATATTGTTATAAATCAATATATTATTACATTCATTTAGACTAAATGCAAAGCTATATGTACTGTTAATAAGGTTGTTAGTTATTAAAATATTTTTAATTTCAGAATCTGAAACGCCATATAGATATAAAACATTATAAGAGAAATTATAAAACCAAATGCCATCAATATTTGCTACGTTTTTATAAGAATTAAAACAAGCCTGTTCAGCTAACAAATATCCGTTTATCTTTACTGTTGGATTTTCTTGGGTATATCCATTCTGGCTTGTTCCATCAATTGTTACATTATTTGTAAGTTGTGGTAAAAATGAAGTTAAAACTATTTCCTGAACGCCAGTACCAACTATATCAAACAATATAACGGATTCCCCGGTGTTACTATTAACTTTATTTATAGCCCAACGCAATGTTCCATACATTTCCTGATCACACAAGCTATCATCGTTATTAAATGGATGTTCAAACGGATCAACATCTGTTGATTTTATTACAGTAAAAACATTTTGTCCAAAAACAGAACAAGTAATCACTATCATAATAATATGTAGTATTGCTTTCTTCATAACTTTTATAATTAACTTGAAATTCGAATAAATAATTTGAACTTTGATTATTGTCCCGAATCAGCCAGTCGGCTAATCGAGGATCCACGAATCAAAAATTTGGGATTTATTGAAATCTACTTTGTGAATAGTAAGTGATTACTACCTTGTTCTGACACATCAACAACAAACATTGTAATAAAATTGTATGCCTCTGATTGTTCCTGACTTAACTCAATGTATGCAGTTATTACATTATTTGAAAGTTCGGTTAATTCTCCGTTAATAGATAAAGAATAAGTCCCTGCGTTTTCAGAAACTACAGCATCAATTGATAATACATCACCGCTTTCTTCGATTGTCCCGAATAAAATCCTAACAGTTTCAACTGAAGATAGGTCGTTAACCTTACACATTACAGCCAAGTTTTCACCACTATTATCTACTGGTAGGTTAGTAATTGTATCTACAACCATTGTGGGAGATACTAGAATGTCAATAATTTGCACACTGGATTGAGCAGCTATATATCCACCTATTAGGAGAGATATAGCAAATAGAGTTAATTTTGCTTTCATAAGTATAAAATATTAAAATGTCTTTAAATAACTCTATAAATTTATATTTTAATACAATACACTGCTAATTATTGTAATTTAAAGATATACACATGTGGTATCTATAATATGTTGAAAACTTGTTTTGCTCGCTATCTGCAAATTAGTATTTCAATTTAATCATATTATTGAAAGTACAAATGAAAATTAGTTGGAGAATATTATAGTATTTAAATGCCTATTTGTACATTGCTTGATAAGTCTAAATTTCTTAAGATTACTTTTTATTCTTTAGATATATAAGCAAAATAAATTGTCTGCATTTTTAATTACAAAACACAACCAGTTGTTTTATGCCAAAATTCACAATATCGTATTATTTTGATTGTTAATATCTTTAAACTAGTGCTAATTAGAAGTAAAATTTGTTTGGAATTTGATAGTTTTATCGAATTAGTACGATAAAACTCTAAGGGTATTGCCTCTTTTACTATCGAATTATGTCCAATTTTGTGATTATTATGAAATGTAAAATCTTAGTTTTTCTCCAAAACGTCATTTTTTTGAAGAAATTAGAAGAAATCAAATTATTTTCTAGGAAAAAATATTCTTAGAATTATTAATATCGATAATACCCCAACCACTACCCAAAACCATCTCCTATTCAACAAATCATCAAGACTTTGTATTTTGTCTTCGTTATTCTCTTGGACAACAATTCTCTCAACCGGAATTTCCCTCTCAATAATAATAGTATCCGCATCATGCTCAACTTCAATATAGATCGTGTCTAGTATTTCAACTATCTGCAGTTTGAGTTTTTCTTTCTCAATTGTAATTGTGTCTTTGATAATAGAATGATGAAATGAAGTATCAATTCTTGTTTTGGTGGTAATTACAGTATCATTGATTTTGATTGTATCTGTGATTGTTAGTTCTGGATGGAGTGCAATAAGTCTGGAGAGTCGTTTCTGTGGTGTACAGGAGAATGTAGTTGAAATTACTGCGAATAATATGGTAAGAGATACGAGGTTCTTCATGGCTCTACATATGTCCTTCATCTTGAAATGATAGATACCCTTCTCTTGTAATAATAATATGATCTAGTGTTAAGTTAAGCGTGATATGACGTAATTATTTGTATCTTTGAAATAAA
>CAZUQY010000274.1:0-4710 GCA_964622935.1 uncultured Bacteroidales bacterium
AAGTTTTAAAAGGAGATAAATATGCTCATCTTGCGTTTCTTAATTCAAAGGTTGCAACTTTTCTACTGAAACTTATAAATCCGAAATTTACAATCAGTGCAGGTTATATTTCTAAAATCCCTGTTGCACCTAATATTTTGGATTCAGAATTTATTGCAGAGAAAAGTAAAAAATGCTTGGTGTTGAAAGAAAAATATTTGATGAATAAATTACCAAACTTTGAATTTCAACACTTAAATTATTCAACAATAAAACACCTTGATTCGTTTCTTGAAAAGTTAATTATTGAAGATGTTGAAAGCGATTATCAAAGACTTTTCTTGGAATCACAAATTGAGCTTGAAATCAGAAAGCAATATAATTTCAATTCAAAGGAATTGCATGAAGTGAAAAGCGTTGTTGGAGAATCTCCTTTCTTCAACAAAAAAAAATTATTAAATGCAAATTCAGAGCAACTAGACTTACTTCTCTCTGGAAGTATAGATTTGAATTGCTTGTCAACAAGCAGAGCAATTAACGGTTACTCCGTAGGTAGTGAAAGTGTGTTTGAAGATTTATCCTATAAACTTGATGTAAATCCGAAACCGCTTCTCTCTTTTATCAAAGAGAACGTTTCGCAATTCAAAAGCACGAAAACTAAATATTTCAATGACTTGCTTCACAAGATTATTTTGAATGAATTGGGAGTAAAGCAAATTTCAATATACAAGTTTGAGATTTTTGATTTGTCTAAGTTGATTGAATTGATACGGGGAAAATATTTTTTTCTAAATGATTATAAAGATTTGACTGAGAGGGTTATTTCAATTCTTCAAACGCATCATAAAAGTAGCTTTTTTAATAAGCCTTTAGTTTCTTACGCTAATGAATCTTTAACAGTAGGACAGGTTAATAATGGATAGGGCATTAGACATATACGGTTATATTTTGAAAGAATATCTTTCACTGTGTTTTGCAAATAAGCAAAACGTCAACCCTGTTGAACTCAACAAAGAGAGGTTTAAAGTGAAAGCGGTTTTTACCGCTTCAATGATTTTCTTGAAAAATAATTCACAAATAGAAAATATTAAAATTGTTGCTGCAACAAATCAGTGGTTGAAAGATTCATTCGTTGCTGAAAATTTATTTTCAATAATCATTGACAGTGCAAATGAAGGATTAATAAACTTGGTTGATGCTAACCTTTGTAATTTTATTGGTGTTGAATTAATTGATATTCCTACACTGTACGAAACGTTGTTGGGTATTGAATCTGAAAATGAAAGCAAGGGAACGAAAATTTCAACAGGAAAGAATTACAGAAACAAGTTAGGTAGCTACTACACGCCTGCAAACCTTGCAAAGTCAGTTACTAGAAAAACTATTGATGCTTTTTTCGAATTAAATTTTGGAAATGTTGGCAAACAACTTATGAAAGAAATAACTTCAATAAGTTTTGCCGACTTCTCTTGTGGTGGTGGCAATTTTATAACAGCAGTCATTGACTACTTCGAAAATCTGTTTGTAAAATGGAACATTGAGGAAGAAAAACAATTGGAATTTCTGAAAGCAATTGCATTGAATATTTCAGTTTTTGATGTGGATTGTTTGGCCTTGGAAGTTGCAAAACTGAATTTGCTTTTGAAAATCAAACAACAGTCACTCTACAAAACACTGAATGAAAATTTCATTCATGCAAACTTTTTATTGCAGTCCGATTTTGGAATTGATGAATCAAAAAAGGTTGAAATATTTTCAAGCGGATTCATTTACCATGAACAACTAGGTTTGAGCAAGGAGCAGCTAAAAAAATATGATATAATTTTAGGAAATCCACCTTGGGAGAAAATAAGGTTTGAGGAAAAAAAGTTTTATGCTCTATATGAAAATTCCATTTCTGCAAATCATTTCAAGTCAAGCCGAACTAGCGAGATTGATGAAATTGAATTGAGCAATTTGCAATTGGCCGAATATTCAAAAGAGTTTAAGCTTGAAATTGAAAAGGCCAAATCAGATTTAAAAAAGAGTTTGTTCTTCAATTTGTCAAATAATGGTGAGTTAAATACTTACACATTGTTTACTGATGCAGCCATAAAGTTGAAAACCCAAAGAGGTGTTGTCGGTTTGGTTTTGAAAAGTGCCATTGTAACAAGTCAAGTCAATCAAAATCTTTTCAAGTATCTGACAAAGGGAAATTATATTGTTGCGATTTATGATTTTATTAATCGTAAAAAGATTTTCAATATTGATAGTAGAGAAAGGTTTTGCTTTTTACTATTGGGTAACTCAAAGAGTGAAAAATTTAGTATTTCAATGAACCTCAACGAAGTTTCAGGAATTGAAGGAGCTAAAACAGGAATTGAATTATCATACGATAGTTTAAAGTTGTTGAATCCATTGACAGGTATGCTTCCTAACTTCTCAAACCAAAAGGAAGCGGATTTTCTCTTAAGAGTTTCTTCTAATTTTCCGTTTTTCAAAGATGTTTATAAGGATATCAGATTCGGAAGAATCGTTCACTTTACAAGTCATGCGAAGTTTATTGCTAAGAAAAAGTCAGAAGATAATATTCCAATTTATGAAGGCAAATTCTTCAATCAGTTTGACGGAAAGTTTTCAGGATTTAATGGAGTTGCCGATAATTTGAGATATGGGAACAAATCTTCATCTGTGAATATTGAGGAGGAAAAAAAATCGATTCCAGATTACTTTCCTGAATCAAGGTTTTTCATCAATGCTGAAAAGTGGCAACAGCTTTCAAAAAATCACAATGAAAAATTTATGTTAGCATGGAGAAGTTTAACTTCTGCCACAAATACACGAACTTGTATTGCTACCGTATTGCCTTTTATCCCTGCATCACAATCGGTTCAGTTTTTAACTACCAACCCAAATGACTTGTTATATTTGTCAGGGCTTTTCAATTCGGTTGTGTTTGATTTTATTTTGAAGAAAAAACTGAGTGGGATTGATTTAACTCAATCAGTAATAAATCAAATGCCAGTTCCTAATATTGAGCTAATCACAAGCAAAATAAATTTTAATGATGGCTGCGCCACCATTAAACAACATATTTCCTTGCTTGTTTTTTCTCTTTTAAGAAATGATGTTCGTTTGAATTCTCTTTTTAAGAATTTGGAGTTGATAAATGAAGTCGCAAACGAAAATAAATTTGAAACTGTCAGAAAGATTGACTTGCTATTTATGGCTCTTTACAAGCTGACTGGTGCAGAAGTTGAACTGGTGCTTGCTGAATTCAGCAAGCAATATTCAAAAACGGATTTAATTTGGTTTAAAATTGAATTACAAAAGTTACTCAGCAATTATTCCGTAAGCTCTGCCGTTGCCACTACCACCTTTAGCCCAGTCTGCTGAGTTTTCAATTAGCATTGGCATATCGTCTTGTTCCAATATTTCAAGTCGAAAAATTGTTTCATCAATCTTAGTAAATAGCAAAATCTTTTGTTGAAAGCCGCCATTTTGCCCAAGACTAGGAATTGAAAATGTTGTTAACTTTTCTCCTTCTGCTGTTTCTCCGTTTAAACGAATTCTCCAATTGCTATTTGCTGGAGCATAAAATACTCGATTGCTTAGATAGGTTTTGCCACCAAAAATCACATTAATATCATTGATTTGATTTTCATCATTAGGGTCAATACCAAAGTAACTTACGCTACCAAATTTATTTACTCCATCTAACTTTCCTTTCTTTGAAAGGTCAAGAATATTTCTTGAACCGCCTGTCATTAGTCCAGTTTCAATCCACATTGAACCTGCAGCAAGTTCTGTTGTTTCATCAATAACATTTACTTCGTTAGTTTCTTCTTTTGCAATAAGTTCTTTCTTAACTACAGTCTTTCTGAAACCTTTTGGTGGTCGTTTCGCTTTAACTTTACCAAATAGTTCAAGAAGCCTTGTATTTATTTTTGTTTCTTTTTGACCAAACTCCTTGTTTATTTTATTGCTTTTGGCTCTACTTGCCGCTTCAGGTAAAACAACCTTGCTTTCAATAAGAATTTCTAAAACCTCTTGCGTAAGAAGTTGGCAGCTTGGGTGTTCTTTATTTATTATTGCGTTAAAGTGGTCGTAAATGTCAGCTAAAAACTCATTGCCGTTTTCATCATCACTTTCAAAGTCAACACAAACAGACGCTTCTATATTTTGAAATAACCCACTTTCTGTCAGGTTGGAAGAACCGATAATTGCTCTTGTTGTTTCATCGCCTTCAAAAGCGTAAATTTTCGGATGATAAATGATATTATTTGGTGAGTAAACAACATATGATTCAATTTCGTGTTCAAGTAATTTCTCCAACGCTTCCTTTGATGTCGCGTTTAGGTTTACACCCAAATACAATTTGATTTCTCCACCTGCTTCCCTGAAAGATAGCATTTGGTTAATGATATTATTTAGTCCGCCAGTGCTGACAAAAGCAACAAAGGCATTGAACTTATTGTAGTTTTCACTTTCCAATGAATCAATAATGAAATTTCCTGCTGTTATATCACTTTCAGGGTCTAAACCTTGTCCTATAAATTTTAAGTTCACAAAAAACCTCCTTTATGCCCGAAATAAACGGCATGCGTTCTTGGGGCAGAGTTAATGAATTTACTTTTCCTCATTCTATCCTCTTTCACAGTCTTGGAGCTCTGCCATTCTCACAACATCCGCGTATACACATTGCCAATTCTCCGAATCCTGATAACACACTGCTCGTTTTCTCCTATCTCT
>CAZUQY010000275.1:0-4680 GCA_964622935.1 uncultured Bacteroidales bacterium
CTTTTTAGTAGCCGGGATGTCTGAGAAAACATATGTAGCTCAATTATTAGTAGATTCAGATACTGTTTACATTCAAAACAGTACAAATTTCCTTCCTCCAGTCATAGCCAATATTGAAGAGAATGTAAATCTGGTAATACTAAATCCTGAACCGAAATACTTTGGTTCTGAGATTGAACTCTTCACCAAGAATGGTTTTAGTGGAGAACAACATACAATTGAAGTTAATAGACCTTTAATCATTGGCAATTGGACAATTTATCAAACTTCATATTTTAAATCTCCAGAATACGATGGTTACATATCAGTATTTACTGCTGTATTTGACCCATGGTTAAAACTTGTATATTCTGGTTTAATATTAATGTTTATAGGAGCAATCTATTTAATATTTACACGAAGAAAAGCAAACAAACAGAAATAATGATTTGGTATTATTTAAATATAACATTTGCAACTTTTACCTCGATATGGTTTATTGGATCATTACTTGTTCTATTCTCGAAGAAAAATACTTTCCTCAGTAAACTACCTATAATACTACCTATTTTTGCAAATATTATTCTTATTGCATTTATCGCAATTCTTTGGACTAATTTATCTAGACCACCATTAAAAACAATGGCAGAAACTCGTTTATGGTATTCGATGTTTGTATCTTTAATTACTTGGGGATTATATATAAAAACTAAATCAAAGCCATTATATCTATTGGGTTTCATTATGTCGTCTGTGTTTCTATTAGTAAACATTCTCCATCCAGAATATCAGAACAAAAACCTAATGCCTGCCCTGCAAAGCCCATGGTTTATCCCTCATGTTGTGATATATATGATTTCTTATGCAGTATTAGCTGCAGCTTGCCTTACAGTTCTTATTGGAGTATTTAATACATGGAAGAATAAAACTATTGACAGAAAAAGCATCACATTATCAATGAATCTTGTTTATCCTGGCTTCGCATTATTAAGCCTAGGAATGATAATGGGAGCGATTTGGGCTAAAATTGCATGGGGTGATTATTGGTCATGGGATGCAAAAGAAACATGGGCATTATTAACATGGTTATTTTATTTGATTTGCATTCATATTCATCGCTCCTTCCCTAAAAATAAAAAATTACTTATGCTAATGCTTGCATTTTCATTTATTATCCTAATAATTACATGGTTAGGAATCAGGTATTTCCCTGGAGGGATGGCTAGTGTGCATGTTTATGGATAATAATTTATTTTACAGTTATTTTAAAGTTAAAAATATTTATTTTTGTAAAAAACTTACATTATGATACCATTTCACTTAACTGAGTTTATAGAAAATTCAATCAAAGAAGTAGGAGTTGATCCTTTTACCAGTCGCGGAAAAAAAGATGGACAATGGACAATCAAATATAAGAACTCTACTGTTTGGATTGATGTTTTCAGTTATCCTGCTAATCCAGAAAAATTTTATTTTCAAGTAATGAGTCCTCTTTGCAAAATGGTAGATAGTAAATCTGAAGAATTTGCAATAGACCTTTTAGAGATTAATTATTCTCTTTATGGTTGCTGGATTTGCAAAAAAGAAGGATGGATATATGTACTCAATCTTAGAGAAGCTGACAATCTTCAAAAAGAAGAAATTGATGCAACAATAGATAGAATTGCTGTATACAGCTCAGAATACTGGGGAAAACTTTCCTTCAAGTACAAAGCTTGTTGGATAAAGGAAGATGAGAAGAAAGAAGAAAAATCAGAGTAAAGTATCGCAGAAGCATAAAATCTAATAATAATATTTACTCTTACTTACTTTCCAAAGTAGCGATATTTAAGAGCATATTTACAAAACTTTTTCACTTTTTTCTTGTTATATTAAAAAAAATACTAAATTTGCTGAAACAAAATAAAATTACATACGTAATAATAATTATATAACTAAAAAAGAAAGGAAACCATATATCGAATAGACTTCTACCCTATAACTTTAAATAAACAGTTATGAATTTGCAAAAAAGCACAGATCAGGAATTGATCGAAAGATTCATTAAGGGTGAGAAAAGATGTATGGAAGTTCTTATTTCCCGTCACAAACAAAAAGTTTATTCTTACATCCTTATAACAGTAAAAAATACTCATGTAGCTGATGATTTATTTCAGGATACATTTATCAAGGTAATAAATTCCCTTAAGGCTGGAACCTATACAGATAAGGGTAAATTTATCAGTTGGGTAATTCGAATTGCGCATAACATTACAATAGACCATTTCAGGAAAGAGAAAAACCTGAATACATGTTCTAATGACGATCATGAAGTTGATTTATTTAATAATAATAAATTTTCTGATGAAAACATTGAGGACAGACTTGTTGGTGAACAAATAGTCAATGACGTTCGCAAATTAATAGATTATTTGCCCGAAGAACAAAAGCAAATAATTATGATGCGTCATTACGGAGGGATGAGTTTTAAAGACATTGCAGAACAAACAGGTGTAAGCATTAATACTGCACTTGGACGTATGCGCTATGCTCTAATCAACCTAAGAAAGATTGTTGAAGAAAAGAATATTATTTTAACTAGGTAAATTTATTTTATAGATATATTATTAAACCAGTGATTGAATTGCTATCAGTCACTGGTTTTTTATCATCAAAATACATTCTAATCAGTTGTCCTAATTAGTCACAAAATACAAATCCATCTTAGACTAATGCTATTATTTAACAATTGTTTTTGGAAATGGCACAGTTTTTATAATATATTTGCAATATAAGTGTTTAACAAATTGAAAAAATAGAATATAATGAAAAAACTTATCTACACATTACTCATACTAACAGTTTTGATTTTTTCCTCAAATATGAAAATTAAAGCTCAAGCCACTCCAGAAGATCTTATGGAAAATTTCTTTGCCATCTTTGACGAAGATGTAAATCAGGCTGTCGATTATCTTTTCTCAACGAATCCTCTTATTGATGCAAATCAAGATGGGATAAAATCTATTAAGGAAAGATTTGAGTTATCAAGAAAGCTTTTAGGTAATTATTACGGAGCAGAAATTGTCAGTAAATACTATGCAGGAGATTCTTATGCTAAGTATGTATACAGTCTTAAATACGAAAGACAGCCGGTAAAACTAGTATTAGTTTTATACAAACCTAACAAAATCTGGAAAGTACAAAATGTTAATTTTCAGGATGATATGGATACTGAGTTTAAGCTAACTGAGTAAAGAAATTCTATTTAAACTGTTGGATAAAGAAAAAATTTATTTCATCATCTACTTCTTCAATATAAACTACGGCACACTTTCTAAATTCAGGGTTTAAAATGTTTTCTCTATGCCCCCTATCAGGTACTCTATAATCGATAAGCAAATCACATACGGCATAACGAGGTATATTATTCCCATATTGGATATTTTCACCACAATTGCAATCAGAATGAACGAATGTTCCCGTTCTCTTAACGTAAGCAGCATGTTTTTTACATGTATTGAATAATTCTTGAGAATAGACTAAGGGCTCCAATGGTTTCATTTTGCAAAGTTCTTTTTTAAGCTCTTCGGCTGTGGCTCTTTCTGCTGAATTTGAATCCCAAACATCAAGGAATTCATCTATATAAGGAATATATGCTTTAGGATCTGCACGAACTTTATTTATTTCATCAAAAACTTCCTGCTCAACAGTGGACATTTGTCCATAAGAAACCAAGCTTATAGATATCAAAATAATGGAAAATATTTTTTTCATTTTTATCGCTTTTATTATAAAACGAATTTTAGTGTTCAAAAATTATGCAAATAATTTATTAAGATTCTGACGATATATTTCTATACGATTATATATAAATTGAATTTACCCAAATTTAATTAAAATATAGTCTTAACATTTCAATTCGAAACATTTTTAACAAATTATTTAAGTTTGGAATATTTTTTGTATTATTGGTAAAAATATTAAAGAACTAATTATGAATAACACTATTAAATTTTTACTCATTGCACTAATTATGTTTTCATTTAGCGCAGTTAAAGCTCAAAAAGAAGTTGGAATTTGGAAGACTATTGACGACGAAACAAACAAGCCAAAATCTCATGTAGAGCTATATATTAAGAATGGTAGATTATACGGAAAGATTGTAAAATTACTCAACAACGATCAAGAAGACCCTTTATGTACAGCATGTAAGGGAGATTTCTACAACGAACCTATAATCGGAATGCAAATCGTAAACGGACTATCAAAACGTAAATCTGATTGGTTTATGAAACTAGGAATTTTGGACCCAAACAACGGAAAAATTTATGATTGTAAAATGTGGCTTGAAGATGAGAACACATTAAACGTAAGAGGCTTCCAAGGTCCATTCTATCGTACCCAAACATGGTACAGAATTGAATAATAAATCAAATCTTTTGTAATAACATAAGACCATCACGTAAAGGAAGAATTATTTTTCTTACACGATGGTCTTTTCTTATGAAATCATTAAAACTTATAATTCCTTTTGTCATATAATCGTTTGATGCAACAGGCTTAAATATTTTATCATCCCACAATACATTGTCGACAACAATTAAGCCTCCTATTTTAAGCTTAGGTAAAATTGCATTATAATAGTCCAAATACTCCCGTTTATCCCCGTCTATAAAAACAAAATCAAATTCAGACTTAAGTTGAGGAATAATTCCTAAAGCA
>CAZUQY010000276.1:0-4643 GCA_964622935.1 uncultured Bacteroidales bacterium
CTACTTCTGCGAAATCTGCTGAAATCCATGTTCATGCACCTTCTTTCAAAACATAGTTTACTAATAGAAAGTTTATTGGAAGTGTAATAGTTAGAACAAAAATCACAGCTAAACCAAGTCCTAAGGAAGTCTTTACAGTTTTTGAAACTGCAAGATATGAACACATGCCTAAAAAATAGGCAAATACCATATTGTCAATAAAAACTGACTTTACAAAAATATTTATAAGGTTTTCCATAATTTTTAGTCTTCTATTAATTCACGATTTCTACCACGTTGCACCCAGATTATTACACCAACAACAATTAAAGCCATTGGAGGTAATATCATTAAACCATTGTTTGCATAACCCATATCATAAAAACTCTGAGGTATTACCTGCATATTCCAAATTGTTCCACTACCAAGCAATTCTCTAAAAAATGCTACAATTATTAAAATTGAACCATATCCTAGTCCATTACCAATTCCATCAAGAAAACTTTTTCCAGGAGAGTTTGCAAGAGCAAATGCCTCAAGACGCCCCATAATAATACAATTTGTAATAATTAGTCCAACAAATACAGATAACTGTTTACTGACATCAAAAACATAAGCTTTTAAGAATTGGTCAACAATAATTACTAATGCAGCAACAACAACTAATTGAACAATTATTCTGATACGCTTTGGTATCGTATTCCTAAGTAGCGAAATCAAAACATTTGACATTGACATTACGAAAATCACACTCAACGACATAACTACCGCTGGTTCCAATTTAACAGTAACAGCCAAAGCTGAACAAATACCTAGAACCTGAACGGTAATTGGATTGTTCTTGTTTATTGGATCTGTTAATAGTTTTAGATTCTTTTTCGAAAACATATTTTTATTTTTTATTTATCTCAATATAATTCAAATAAGCACTAACACAATTTTCTATCATATCTGCAAGTCCATTAGAAGTAATAGTTCCTCCAGATATAGCATCAACAGCATGAGAATTATCACTCGTTTCTATTTTAAGAACATCAATAGAAACAAATTCTCCTTTTTCATCAAAAATTTGTTTACCAGAAAATTGCGATTGAAACTTCTTAGTATTAATCTCTGCTCCAAGACCTGGAGTTTCAGACTTATGGTCGAAGTTTACACCAAAAACTGTGTTCAAGTCCTCATTCAAAGCAAAATAACCCCAAATTGGTCCCCAAAGACCTTTACCATACAAAGGAAAAATATATTTCATTTCACCTTTATCAGTTTTGGCAACATAAACTGGCCATTGCTGTTCTGAATCTGACTTCCTTAATTCATCTTTAAGTTTTATATTAAATGCATCAACACCTTCAAGCTTTTCTCCTTTAATATTAATTGCATAGTTCTCAATTATGTATTTATCGTATAATGACTCTACATTATCAGTAGTACTTTCAATGTTAAGCGCAGATAAAATATTTCTCTTCTTCTCTAATTCGATATTTTTCTTTTGTGCAGGTTTAAGACTAACTGCCACAAGTGTTAGAATAGTTGCGACAACAACTACCATTATTATCGAATATATAAATGTATATTTATTACTATTTCTATCCATAATTTCTAAGCTTTAATAATGACAGAACGTTTAAGTCTCTTTTTTCTATTCCCTTGAACAACCATATGGTCAATAAGTGGTGCAAACACATTCATAAGTAAAATAGCCAGCATCATACCTTCAGGATAAGCAGGATTTAGAACTCTGATTAGAATTGCCAAAAATCCAATTAAAAATCCATAAATATATTTACCTCTATTTGTTTGTGCTCCAGTAACAGGGTCAGTAGCCATAAACACCATACCAAAAGCAAAGCCTCCAATCATTAGGTGTTCAAACCAAGGAACTTCCATTGCAGGATTCACTGCAAAAGCATTTAGGATAAGCCCCATTACTATCCCCCCCGCAAGAGTTGAAAACATTATCCTCCAACTGCCAATACCTGTGATTAATAAAATAATTGCACCTAATAATATTGCTGCAACAGAAGTTTCACCAACAGAACCTGGGATGGTACCGACAAACATATCCATCTGTGTTATTTTCTCTCCTAGTCCGTTTACAAACTCTTTTGCACCCGCAGCAGATTGTGCAAGCAATGTTGCACCTGAATAACCGTCTATAACACCTTCTCCATTCATCATACCACTAATCCAGACCTTATCTCCAGACATCCATGAAGGATATGCAAAAAACAAGAATGCACGCGTAGTTAGAGCGGGATTTAAGATATTCATCCCTGTACCACCAAATACTTCTTTACCAATAATTACAGCAAATGCAGTTGCTAACGCTAGCATCCATAATGGTGTATCAGCAGGAACAATTAAAGGAATTAACATTCCTGTAACTAAAAAACCCTCATTGATTTCATGCCTGCGAATTTGAGCAAAAACGAATTCAATCCCAAGTCCTACAATGTATGAAACTGCAATTAAAGGCACTACCTTAAAAAGTCCATAACCAATCATTGGCCAAAACTCTTGAGCCTGCCCAGTAGCTATAAAGTGCTGCAAACCTGTATTATAAATCCCCATTAATATTGCAGGAAATAGTGCAACAACTACAATTATCATTGTACGCTTCATATCAATCGAATCACGAATATGAGAACCTTTTTTGGTTACATGATTTGGCGCGTACAAAAATGTTTCAAAACCATCGAAAACAGAATGAAGAAAATAGAACTTCCCTCCTTCTTCGAAATTTGGTTTAATCTTGTCAATATTTTTTCTAAGAAATTTCATCTTTTCTGTATATATTTAAATTACGACATCTCTCTGATCATCAAATCCAGACCGTTTCTCATGATTTCTTGTATATCAATTTTTGATGTGCAAGCAAATTCACATAGAGCAATATCCTCTTCGATTACTTCATATATTCCCATTTGTTCCATTTTGTCAATATCTTCAGCCAGAATAGCTTTAATCAATAACTGAGGATAAATATCTATCGGGCATACTTTTTCATACTGACCAGTCATAACAAATGCTCGTTTTCCACCATGAATATTAGTATTAGGAGCAAACTTTTTACCAGGGATCAATTTAGATAAAAACGTTGATGACATACTAAGCTTATTAAAACCAGGTAAAGCCCAGCCAAACATTTCATATGTATCTCCTTCAGGAATAACAGTAATTAAACTATCATAAAATCCTAAAAAATTACTTTCCGTAATATTTGAACCTGTTAAAGCATTACCAGAAATAACACGGACATGTTGCGTCTTAAGCCTTGATTCAATATAGCTTGAGATATCAGCACCTAGAATAGTTTTAAAATATTTTGGCTCTGATACTTCTGAACCAGCAAGTGCAACTATTCTTTCTGGATTATAAACTCCATGTAAAAGAAAGTCACCAATTATAGGTAAATCTACACCATTAAGTGTCCAATAAACATCACCTTTATTAATAGGGCTAATTTGATTTATCTGAACACCAGGTAACCCAGCAGGATGTGGCCCAACAAAATAATTAATTTCGTATTGATTTTGATCTTCAATAATATTGACCAATTCAGAATCTTTTCGGAAGTTCAAATAAACATTACCATCAGTAAATGTTCTGATTGTCCTCAAAGCAAGATTAATAGCTTCCTTTTTGTCTTTTAATATAAAATTAAAGTCAGGAGCAAGTGGCGCTGAATCAAACATCGTAATAAAAATGTCCAGTGGTTTTTCTTCCGGATTTGCAATGATTCCGTAAGGTCTTTTCTTGAAAAACGACCATAAGCCCGCTTGATGCAACAGAGCAATTGTTTTTTCCGAATTATCTAAGTCGTAGTCCTTCATATTAAATTCTACAGCTTGATTAGAGCTGTCCGATTCAATAATAATTTCGAGAAGTTTGCGTTTTTCACCTCTTTTAACCTCTTTAACCGTACCAGAAACAGGAGATACAAATTTAACTTCAGGTCTATACTTATCAAAGAAAACAGCTTCTCCTTTCTTTACTTTTTCACCTTCCTTAAGCAATAATTTAGGAGTAACTCCAATAAAATCTATAGGCTTTAAAGAATAGAGATTTGGAAAATTATCACTATCGAATATATTTTCCGGAATCCCTTTAAGGCTGATATCAAGTCCTTTACGAATTCTAAATGTTTTGCTCATCAAATATCTATTAGTTTAATTATTTCTATTAACATTATCACAAAAATAATATTTCAAAAAAAACAATAATTTTTTAAACAATTGCATAATCTCTTATGATATAAATCAGTTTTTTTCATCTACTGTATTATACAAATATAAAAAAAAACGGGTAATACCCGTTTATTTTTTTTAAGCACCCGGAACAGGTGGTGGTGGTGGTGGCAACGGAGGTGGTGCCGCACCAAACACTGGTACAAGTTCTGCCACTTGACCTGCTGCAGCCCAATTTGCCATACCATCTCGCCAAACTAAAGTTTCCTTTGCAAAAGTACCACTAACTACCATTTGTTTAAGTGTATTAATATCATAAGGTCCTGCTTGAGCGCCATTAACAACTGCAAAGAAAGTAACTGCTTGTGGCATTGGTGGAGGTGCTGCTCCGCCGCCCTGTTGTTGTTGTTGCTGTTGTTGAGGCTGGCTCATTGCATTTGCCATTTGTCCTCCCATAGCCATTCCCATTCCCATTCC